>JBILVK010000026.1:0-31736 GCA_044370475.1 Bacteroidia bacterium | reverse complement strand
AGTTCATATGGAAGGAGGCTTAGAAGAAGCCAAGGTTCAATTTATTGTGCGCGATTTTGAAACAGCAAAACTTGCCGAATATGAAGCTAGGTTAGGCAAATTGGCCGAGGAAGCTGTTGCTAAATTTCCAGGAGCAACTTATAGCTTATCGGTTCAGGAACAATACCGCAATATGCGTGAGATATTAGACGAGCAACCTCATGTGATGGCCATTGCCAAGGAGGCATATATAAGAAGCGGTTTGAACCCAGAAATCAAAAATATTAGAGGTGGTACTGATGGATCGAGACTCTCGTTTATGGGCTTACCTTGTCCGAATATTTTTACAGGCGAAATGGGCATACATAGCAAGCAAGAGTATGTGAGTGTTCAAGATATGGAGAAAGCGGTTGAGGTTTGTGTGAATATCTTGAAGGTATGTGAGGAGAGTTAAGAATTAAGAGTGAAGAATTAAGAGTGAAGAGTTTTTGTAATTTCACTCTTAATTCTTACCTCTTACCCTTAAGAAATGGCTTCGATGATGTCTTGTCGGGTGATGATATGCACATCTCCCATGAGGTCTTTTACCATTACGGCAGCATTGTCTTTGGTGATCATTCTACTTACCTCATCCATGGCGGCATCTGGCTTAACAAAAGGGAAAGGAGCACTCATTACCTCACTTACCTTTTTGGTTTTGATTTCGGTATTTTCGAGCAAGGCATTAAACAAGGCTGTATCGTTAAGTGAGCCAATAAAATCACCTGCATCGTTGGTAACTGGTAATTGAGAAATAAAGAACTTGCGCATTAATTTGAGAGCAGATTCAACTGTTTGATTTTCGTTGGCGGTGACTAATTTTAAGTGCTTATGTCCGTCTATTAAATTAATGGCACGCGTTTGATCGTTCATTAAGAATCCCCTATCGCGCATCCAATCCTCATTGAACATTTTGCCTAAGTAACGAGTACCGTGATCGTGAAAAATAACTACAACTACATCACTTGGTTTAAACATGTGTCGCATTTGCAGCAAACCAGCCATGGCCGAACCAGCCGAGTTACCAGCAAAGATTCCTTCTTCACGGGGAATTCTTCTTGTCATGATAGCCGCATCGCGATCGGTTACTTTTTCAAAATGGTCTATGACAGAGAAATCAACGTTGGCGGGCAGAAAATCTTCACCAATACCTTCTGTGATATAAGGATAAATTTCATTTTTATCGAAGATGCCAGTTTCCTTATACTTTTTAAACACAGAACCATAGGTGTCTATACCTAGTACTTTAATATTGGGATTCTTTTCTTTTAGGTATTTTCCTGTACCACTAATGGTTCCGCCAGTACCTACACCTACCACCAAATGAGTTATTTTTCCCTCTGTTTGATCCCAAATTTCTGGTCCAGTAGATTCGTAATGGGCAGAAGAATTTGATAAATTATCGTATTGGTTAGGCTTCCATGAGTTAGGAACTTCTTTTATTAACCTGCTAGAAACAGAATAATAAGACCTTGGATCTTCTGGTTCAACATCGGTTGGACAAACAATCACTTCTGCACCAAAAGCTTTGAGGGCATCAAATTTCTCCTTGCTTTGTTTGTCTGTGGTGGTGAAAATGCATTTATAACCTTTAATAACAGCAGCAATGGCAAGACCCATTCCGGTATTGCCGCTGGTGCCCTCAATAATGGTATAACCAGGTTTTAGCAATCCAGCTTTTTCGGCATCCTCAATCATTTTAACCGCCATACGGTCTTTGATAGAATTGCCGGGGTTGGTTGTTTCAACTTTTGCTAAAACGGTGCAAGGAAGGTCCTTAGTTAGCTTATTAATTTGAATCAAAGGTGTGTTACCAATTGTTTCTAATACGTTTTTACTCCACATGGGTTCAAAATTATCGGAAATATGGGAGAAAAATGCATATTTGTTGCATAAAACTACATTTTTGATAGCCTTTCTTAAAAAATTCGAGTTAAACAAATTCAACAGTCTTCAAATATTTCAATTTTTGAGGTTTGGGTCGATGTTTTTAATATCGATTTTGTTGGCAAAAATCACCTATTCGCAATTTACATCTGGGTTTGGGACACTGATATTAAGCAAGCATGAGATGCTTATGCTTTTGAGTTCGAGTTTAACTTTCTTTTGGATTTCGAGTATTACCAATACCCTCATACCTTTTTACCACGCCTCTGATGAGGAAAAGCAGAAAAGATTGCTTTTTAATGCCTTTGCCATTTTAACTATATTTAGTTTAATAGCAGCAATTATAACCGCAGTTGTGGGATTTGTAAAATATCCAAAGGATGCAGATTTGTTTCAAATGTTTGCGTTGGTAGTTTTTTTAAACACACCTACCTACATAGCAGATTATATATTCTATTTAAAAGGTAAATATAGGTCATTATTAATATGGGGTGCATTAACCTTTTTCTTTCATATAGTATTGCTGTGTTTGCCAATTTACATGAAACAAACATTGAATTTGGCAATAAACTTATTGGTAATATTGAGTTTGGTTAAGTTTAATTATACCATCATTTTGTTAATGAAATATTCCATCATTTCATTTCACACCCGCTTGATTATGGAATTCATGAAAAAGGTAATGCCTTTTATGTTTTCTATATTACTAGCAGGTTCTATGGATTATATTAACAGCTATATCGTAGAGTATTATTTTAGTGCTGTTGATTTTGCGGTGTTTAGGTATGGGGCAAAAGAACTGCCAATTTTCTTGATATTAGCGAACTCGCTTAGCAATATTTATAGTGGTGAAATTGCAAATTTCAATAAGAACAGCGAGTTGGCGCAGGGCTTGGAAAAGTTAAAGGCTAGCAGCACTAGATTAATGCGCTGGTTGTTTCCAAGCACCATCTTATTGATGCTATTTAGCAAACACTTTTATGAATTGGCTTATAACCATGATTTGGTTCAGGGCTACAAAATTTTTAATATCTATTTGCTGTTGATTATAAGTAGGATGTTGTTTCCACAAACGGTAATTATGGGCTTGATGAAAAACAGGATATTTTATTTGGTGAGCAGCAATTACCTTATTTTAAACTGCATTCTTTCCTTTTGGTTTATAGGGATTTGGGGTATTGAAGGCATTGCCTATGCAACCGTAATTGCCTTTATGGTTGAAAAGATTTTATTGGTTGTATACTGCAAAATGGAAGGGGTTGATTTAAGGAAATATACCAGTGTAGGAGAATATGTTTTGTATGCGAGTCTAACTTTGATTGCCTTCTTTTTAAACCTTCATGGATACCTTGTAATTCCCTAGATCTGATAAAAAATCATATAAAAAGCTGACCAAGGTCATTTTGCTTAGGCACGAAGCTGAATAGTTTTGCTACAAATCAAAATTAATCGCTATGCCTATATATCAACAAGCAGGAAAAATTCCTAATAAACGCCATATTGTTTTTCGTCAAGAAAATGGAGAATTATACCATGAGGAGTTATTTGGGACGGAAGGATTTGCTGGTAATTCATCATTGGTTTATCATTTAAATCCGCCTACCATGGTTAAAGAACATGGCAAGCCATACTCTGTTAGACCAGAAGTTGCTATTGAGGATAACTTGCAGGCTAGGAGTTATATGGGTTACGATGTTGAACCAAATGAAGATTATATTCAGAGCAGGAAGACCTTGTTTTTGAATGATGATATGACCATAGGCATGGCTGCTCCTACAAAGAGTTTAACAGATTATTTCTTTAAGAATGCCGATGCAGATGAGATGATATTTGTACACAAAGGGTCTGGTGTTTTAAAAACGATGTATGGTCATATTGAATTTGAGTATGGAGATTACTTAATAATACCAAGAGGAACGGTATATCAATTGCATTTTGACCATGCAGATAACAAATTGTTGATAGTAGAATCATATGGTGCCATAGAAACACCTGATAGGTATAAAAGCAAAAATGGTCAGTATTTGGAGCATTCCCCATTTTGCGAGCGGGATTTGAAATTGCCAAAAAATCTTGAAACCATCAATGAAAAAGGTGATTTTCTGATTCAAATTAAGAAGCGTGGATTAATTTACCCATATGTTTATAGCAACCATCCATTTGATGTGGTGGGTTGGGACGGATGTTGCTATCCGTATGCCTTTTCAATCTTTAATTTTGAGCCAATAACAGGTAGAATTCACATGCCACCTCCTATTCACCAAACATTTCAGGGAAGAAATTTTGTGATTTGTTCGTTTGTGCCTAGGTTATATGATTACCACCCACAAGCGATACCAGCACCTTACCATCATAGTAATATTGACAGTGATGAGTTGTTGTACTACGTAGATGGCGATTTTATGAGCAGAAACAATATTAAGAAAGGCCAGATAACCTTGCATCCAGGAGGATTGCCACATGGTCCGCACCCAGGCGCAATTGAAAGGAGTATTGGGAAAGCAGCAACCAATGAGTTAGCCGTAATGATAGACCCATTTAATCCTGTAAAAATCACAAAAGAAGCAATGAAGTATGAGTACCAAGATTATTATCAAAGTTGGATAAGTTAATCAAAAGGTAAGGCATTGATATTAATTAGAAACTTAAAACAGAAACAATATGGGACACACACCTGATTTAACAGAGGTAAAAAACTTTACTTATTCTGGCGCAAAGATTTTTGATAAGGCGCAAGATTTCTTACCAATTAATGGTACAGATTATGTTGAATTTTATGTTGGGAATGCCAAGCAAGCTGCACATTATTATAAGACAGCATTTGGATTTCAAGATTTGGCCTATGCAGGCTTAGAGACAGGATTAAGAGATAGAACATCGTATGTGCTACAGCAAGGTAAAATTAGATTGGTATTAACCACTCCATTTGACCCTGAAAGTGAAATAGCCAAGCACCTTCGTTTGCACGGTGATGGAGTAAGAGTAATTGCTTTGTGGGTAGAAGATGCCTATGATGCCTATTTACAAACAACATCAAGAGGTGCAAAATCTTTTATGGAGCCTAAGACGGTAAGTGACAAAGATGGCGTAGTAAAGATGAGTGGGATTCATACTTATGGGGATACCGTTCATATTTTTATTGAACGTAAAAACTATACCGGATTATTTTTACCAGGATATGAAAAACTAGATACAGGCTATCAACCGGGAGATACTGGATTAAGGTATATTGATCATATGGTTGGTAATGTGGAGATGGGTGCTATGAATACTTGGTCTGATTTCTATGCTAATGTGATGGGATTTGCGAATTTGGTTACTTTCGACGATAAGGACATTTCTACTGAATATACTGCCTTAATGAGTAAGGTTATGACCAATGGAAATGGGTATATTAAGTTTCCAATTAATGAGCCAGCAGTGGGCAAAAAGAAATCTCAGGTAGAAGAATATTTGGATTTTTATAAAGGTGCAGGCTGCCAACATATTGCAGTAGCAACAAATGACATTGTGTTTACAATTAGCGAAATGCGTAAACGTGGGGTAGAGTTTTTGTATGTACCAGGCACCTATTATGATACAGTAAAAGACCGTGTAGGAATTATTGAAGAGGACATGGAGGAATTAAAGAAATGGGGCATTATGGTAGACAGAGATGAGGAAGGATATTTGTTGCAAATATTTACCAAACCTGTTGAGGATAGGCCTACCCTATTTTTTGAAATTATTCAGCGTAAGGGAGCCAAGTCATTTGGCAAGGGTAACTTCCAAGCCTTGTTCGAATCAATAGAGGCAGAACAAGCCAGAAGAGGTACTTTATAGCAAAAAAAAATCCAGCCAATAGCTGGATTTTTTTTTGCTATAAATGCTTCTTATTTCATAAACTCAAGTACTTTACTTACCATATTTTTTGAGCCCATGATTACAGGGACACGTTGATGAATTTCTGTTGGTTCAACATCTAGCACGCGCATGGTTCCAGTTGTTGCGGTACCACCAGCTTGTTCGGCAATAAACGACATTGGAATACATTCGAATAATAAGCGTAATTTCCCATTAGGAGCTTTTGCGGTTGGAGGATAAATAAACACACCCCCTTTTAGCAAGTTTCTATGAAAATCTGCTACCATAGAACCAATGTATCTAGCGGAATAAGGACGATTTGTTGACTTATCTGTTTCCTTTACCCATTTGATATAATCAGTGATTCCTTGAGGAAATTCGCCCGCATTACCTTCATTAATTGAGTATATCTTACCATCGGTTGGTGTTTTGATGTCTGGGTGACTTAAGCAAAACTCGCCAATGCTTGGGTCGAGTGTAAATTCATTTACTCCTTTTCCAGTGCTATATACCAACATTGTTGAAGTACCATACACTACATATCCAGCAGCTACTAATTGGTTACCCGGTTGTAGGATATCATTGAGAGTTGGTTCTGTTCCTGGCTCTGTAACACGACGGTAAATTGAGAATATTGTACCTATTGAAACGTTTACATCAATATTGCTTGAACCATCTAATGGGTCGATACAAATAACATACCTACCATTTTTTGAGTATGCACCTTGAAGAGGAATCATATCGTCGTTTTCCTCGCTGGCCATAGCACAAACTTCACCACCCTTTTCTAAAGCCCAAATAAAGGTTTCATTTCCTATGATATCTAATTTCTTAACGTCCTCACCTTGCACATTCACAGAACCGTGCTCGCCCAAAATTTGAGTTAAACCAGCTTTGTTTACCTCCCTGCTGATAATTTTTGCAGCAATACCGATATCTCTAAGGATTCTTGATAGTTCGCCTTTAGCGAATGGAAAATCTTGTTGTTTTTCGATGATAAATTGACCGAGTGTAGTAATAGACATATGCGTTAAGTTTTGCGCAAACCTATGATTATTCAGTTATTAATACAAATTGGTTCAGACCGAAACTGGGATTATTTTTAGATTTAAATTAATAGCGTATGGAATAAGGCTGATAATTTGCAAAAAAGTAAAAGGTTAAAGGTTAAAATAGCATAAGGTTTTATTAAAAATCCTTTCAAAATTGCAGCATTGCGCTTTATATTCGTCCACTTATAGAATAGGCATGAAAGTTTTTAAATTTGGAGGAGCATCTGTTAAGAATGCGGAGGCTGTAAAAAATGTTGGTGAAGTTCTTAAGAATTTCAAGGGCGAGGAAGTATTAATTGTTGTGAGTGCCATGGGTAAATCTACCAATTCACTTGAATTATTGGCAAGGGCATATTACGACCAAAAAGAAGAGATGTATGGTATTTATAAAGAAATTAAGGCATTTCACGACGAGGTTATAAAGGGCTTATTGATTGATAGTTTATCGCATACTTACGACGACATAGAAAACTTGTTTATTGAGCTTGAATGTGAGTTAGAATCTTCGCCAGATGCCAATTTCGACAAGGTTTATGACCAAGTAGTGAGTTATGGGGAGATATTTTCATCTAGGATATTGAGTGCTTATTTAAATGAGAGCAATATTAAAAACAGGTGGATGGATGCACAGAATTTTATTAATACAGATAATACTTATCGTGAGGGAAAAGTTGATTGGGATGTTACTTATCATTTGATTTCTAAAAAGCTTAAGCCAATTGTAAAGAAACAAATGGTTGTAACCCAAGGTTTCATTGGGAGGAATAAAGATAATTTTACGGTTACCCTAGGAAGGGAAGGTTCTGATTATTCGGCGGCTATTTTTGCCTACGGTTTAGATGCTGAAAATGTAACCATTTGGAAAGACGTTGCTGGGGTTATGAATGCCGACCCAAAGAAGTTTCCAGATGCTATAAAAATAGATGCTATAAGTTATCCGAGGGCCATTGAGATGGCCTATTATGGAGCAACAGTAATACACCCTAAGACGATACAGCCCTTGCAGAGCAAGCAGATTCCATTATATGTAAAATCGTTTCTTGATCCAAAATCTGCTGGGACGATTGTAGGTGTTAGCAAAGAGGAAGAGGTTCATTTACCAACCATAATTTCTAAGGGAAATCAGTTACTTATTTCGATAATGAGTAAGGACTTTTCTTTTATTGTTGAAGACAACTTGAGTAACATTTTTAATGCATTTGCAAACCATAAAGTTAAAATCAACTTGATGCAAAACTCGGCCATCAGTTTTAGTGTTTGTATAGATCATGAAGTGGAGAAAATCAACAAATTGAAAAGTGATTTAGAAGCTAGCTTTAATATTAAAATAAATGAGGGATTGGAGCTTCTTACGATTACGAATTACACAAATGATAATCTGGAGAGCTTTGTAAATGGAAAGTTTATTTTAATTGAACAGAAAACGCGAAATACCATTCAATTGGTGGTAGGAAGCAAAGCTTAGTAGGCATTTTTTATGATACTACAAGTAGCATAAAGGAACTTGGTTATAATTAAATAAGTGGTTTTATTGGCTGTTAAAGGCCATGGTTAGGCAAGGTAAATATGATTTTAGTACCTATACCTTCTGTACTTTCAATCCATATTTTGCCTTGGCTACTTTCAACATATTCTTTGCAAAGAAGCAATCCTAATCCGGTACCTTTTTCATTGTTTGTACCGTATGTGGTGTAATGTTCGGTTGGAGAAAACACTTTATCAATAGCTTCCTTGCTCATACCTACGCCTTGGTCAATTATTTCAATTAAGGTTTTATCCCCTTCAAAATTTTGGGTTGTTAATTCGATGGTACCACCAACTTTGGAAAACTTTATGGCATTGCTAACCAAGTTTCTTAATAATAGGTTTATGTGGTGTTTATCCATAAACACTGCCTGTCTTTCGGCAAAATTAACTTTAAATACCAAAGATTTCTCTGCCATTTGAAGTTTAAACAACTCCATAATTTCTTGAATGGGCCGTCTAATATCTATAAGCTCTGGTTCAACACTCACACCATTTAATTGACTGCGCGACCATTGCAACAGGTTCTCAAGGGTTAAGTTAAGCGTATCTACATTTTTGCTGATACTTCCGAGCGACTTTTTGAGTTCCTCATAAGTTAAATCATCGTCGGCCACCCATGACAAAACAGTACTTAGCGACTTAATTGGAGCTCTTAAATCATGCGCTATGATAGAAAAAACTTTGTCTTTAATTTGGTTGCTTTTTTGCAATTCCTGAGCTTGGCTATTCAATAAAGAAGTTCTTTCAGAAATAATTTCTTTTTGGTTGTGATTGATGTGTTTAAGCTTATTAGATAAGCTTTCCACCTCAATAAATGCATTTGAAAACATTCTGGTGAGAACCATTGCCTGAATGGTGGCAAAAAGAAAAATGGCCGCAGGCATTAAATAATATGATTTAATTATTGCTTGGCTGTAAAGAATATCGTTTACACCAGCAATAAAAACGATACAAATAGCACCACCCACCCATAGGGCAAAAGACCTTTTTACCATCATTACCTTCACCACTAAGTTAAGGAGATAACCTAGCATTAATCCACATACCATTAAATAGTATGGAATAAAATAAGAGCTATAGTAAACTGGTGTAACTAAAAATAAAATGCCAATTGTAATTTGAATGTAGGTAATAACTTTCAGCACCTTTTTGTTTACATCCTTCGGGAATAAGGAATTGAGATAAAAGACCCCAAATAACAACATCAATGACAAAGAGATGTACTCAATTTTTACTAGGATTTCCCATGGGAAATTACTACTCAATTGCTTGATTAAAATATCACCAGTTGCCCCAATTCTAAGTCCAGCAAACAAACAGAGTAGTGCAAAATATAAGGAGGTTTTATCCTCTGTTTTGATGTAATAAAAAGCAATAAAATAGCAAAACAAGACAAAAAGAGACCCAACTAGAAAAGAATCCAAGAATAAAACTTTGATAAAGTTTTGTTCCATAACTGTTGGGCTACCTATAGAAGGTGAAAACCATAAACCGCCCTCTCTATAATTAAAATTGGAGACTTGCAGCGCAATTTCAACAGTATCTTGATCAAGCGAAAAGCTAATATTTCCAGGTAAAAAATCAGGTTTAGACTCCTGGTCGTTTGTTCCAAAAACACCTACTGACCTTACTTTATTGCCATTTACAAATAAGTCGTAACTACACCCAACGGTCATCATCTTTAAGGTAACAATATCCTCATTGGAAAGATCGTGAGTGAATTTTAACAAATAAGTTCCATAACTCTTATTGGGATAACCAAGGCTATTCCAGTTACCAGGCACTTTAATTGGCTTACCTATAAGATTAGGATTATTTATGACATCTTGATAGGTACTTTGATGGTAAAAAACCCAACCATCCTTATCTAAAAGCGAAATAGGAGATTTACTAAATTCAATAGAAGGAATAGCTAATACTCCTTGGTGAAGGATGTTAAGTAATATTAGTAAGTAAAAATATTTAACAAGGCTTTTGCGCACGGAACAAATTGAATTTAATTACCCGCAAATAAGTGAAATTCAAGAGAAATTCACGTTTTTTTTTATTTCTTCGCACTGTGTCAAATAATTTCATTCTTGAATTCACAAAACACCTTAAAGAGGCAGGTGCTAATAACATCATTATATCACCCACACATCCAGCTATTTTACTCATAAAAGAAGGAAAATTGATGATTGAGTTGATTTCATATAACGACATACAAAACAATAAATTAATAACATTCCCTAACATTCCTATTGGTGCCGAGTTTATTAGGATATATGAGGACCAGTGGAATCTTAAAAAAGAAATCATTAAAAGTAGACTTTCGAGTGCTTTGGGTAATAATGAAACCATTTGGGCAAGGCAATGTAAATTAAGTAAGATTGAAAAGCCCCAATGTGATGAATTTTTGGAGGAAAATCATTTGCTTGGTAAGAGCAGTTCTGGATTTAAGTATGGCTTATTTCATAAGAATATGCTTGTAGCTGTAGCTATTTTTGGGAAATCGAGAACCATGGTTGATTCAGCTATCTATTACAGGTCGTACGAACTCATTAAATTCGCAAATAAAAACAATGTCACAGTGGTTGGCGGACTACAAAAGCTCATTAAGAATTTCATGATAGACAAAAATGTAAAACACTTAATGACCTATATTGACCTTGAATGGGGTACTGGAAAGGCCTATAAACTCATGGGTTTTAAAGAAACAGAAACTACCGAACCAATAAGTTATTGGGTGAACCAACAAACAAATCTTAGAAGAAAATTCACAGAAGAAATTTCTCCAACAAAAAACGAATTCAAAATCAGCAATTTAGGAAGCATGAAATTCATATTAGATACCAGGGAAAATGGAAAGTAAACTAACCCCAAAATCCCTTGTAGTATTAGGTCCAACCGCAAGTGGCAAAACTAAATTTGCGGTAGAGCTAGCCTATGAATTATCTGGAGAAATCATAAGCATAGATTCAAGGATGGTCTTTAAGAAAATGGACATTGGCACGGGTAAAGATTTGAAAGATTATTTTTATAAAGGCAAGCCAATAAATTACCATTTAATAGACATCGTAGAACCCTGGGAGGAGTTTAATATTTATAAATTTCAAGAAGCATTTAAATTGGTATATGAAAGCATTCTTGAAAGAAAAATCACTCCAATTTTGGTAGGTGGCAGCGGATTATATTTAGAAGCTGTTATACAAGATTTCGTTTTTACAGCTGTTCCAACAAATACAAATCTAAGAGCTCATTTTGAAACCTATGAGTTAGAAAAACTTGTTGCACATTTTAATCAATTACCTTGGCATCCATTTAAAGACAAAGCAGATATAGGCACCTGTAAAAGGGCCATTAGGGCTATAGAAATATTATCGTTTTTATTAGAGAATCCTAGTTTTATTCTGTCTGAACCAAAGCCGATTTATCCATTAATTATAGGACTTAATCCACCACTGGAACAAAGAAGAACAAAGATTATTGACAGACTCTATCAGAGGATTGAAGAAGGATTAATTGAAGAAGTTGAAGGTTTGTTGCTGCAAGGATTAAGTAGGGATAGAATTGAGTTTTTTGGATTAGAATACAAATGGGTTTTGAAATATATTGAAGGTAATATTTCAAAAGAAGAAATGATTCAAAATCTTGGGATTGCCATTCAACAATTTGCCAAAAGGCAGATGACCTATTTTAGAAAAATGGAAAAATCTGGATTAAAAATTCATTGGATTGAAGATGCAGATGGAAAAGAGAAAGCCATAGAATTAATAAAGGGTGTATTTAAAAATGAAAACATTTAGTGAGGTAAAACACATAGAAAATTTCCATATACTTTTATGGTTATTAAAAGACCTTTGTTGGATGCAAGAATGGAAAATTCTGGCAAGTATTGTATTTGTGCCTACCCTATTTTTTGCCATATATATTTGCATTAAAACCTATAACAACCATTTGGCATTCATTGTAAATCTGGCTGTTTTATGTTGGATAAGTGCTAATTCTTGTTGGATGTTTCAAGAATTCTTTCAAATTCCATTGAAAATACCCGCCACCCTATTCTTTGGTTCAGGCATTATTATGATGATTTACTACCTCTATCAGATTATTGTAAGAAAACAGCAAGAAAACAATCTTAAAAAATAATTTGCTATATTTGATAAAATATAAAAATACGCATATGAAAAAATTATCCTTTTTAATAGCTTTTTTGGGTCTAACAATTGGCGTTTATGCGCAATGTACACCTAATCCAAATGTAACCAAGCCAGGACTTTCTCCATCAAAATTACCTGATGCTATTGTTGGTCAGGCCTACTCTGAAGTAGCCACATTAATGGTTCCAAAAGACACGTCCATAACTTACCAAGGAAATTTGTATAATGTGGTGGTTGACTCTGCAACCGTAGTTTCTATTAGCGATTTGCCTCCTGGGTTTGCCTACGAATGCGATAATATCCATAAAACTTGGAATGGCGGAGCAAAAGGTTGTGCAAGGCTTTTTGGTAATCCATTAGCTGCGAATGTTGGCAAATTTGAAGTGATGGTAAGAGTGAGGACATACTTTAAAATTGTAGGACTTCCTAACCAATTAGATCAATATGATTCGAGCACTATTGATATTAATATTGTTTTACCAAATGCCATTGAAGAGCAATTTCAGCAAGTTGGAATGAAAGCATATCCAAACCCAGTTAGCAATTTGTTAAAGGTTTCCATAAACCAGTTTAATACAGAAGGAAGCATGGAGATAGTAGATTTAATGGGCAAAAGCATGGATATTAAACCTAGTTATTCATCTCAAACTGGAGAAGCAAGCTTTGATGTAAGCAATCTAGTACCGGGAGTTTATATTGTAAAAAGAGAAGCTGCTTCAATGATTTACCAAACAAAATTCATTAAAGAATAGGAATCGGTTCAGACCGAAAAAAAGATAAACACGAACTTTTCTTAGGAAGGGTTCGTGTTTGTTTTTTTAATACCCAACCAAAGTGAATTGCCAATCACAATAACATCGCTAAAGGCCATAGATAAGGCGCCAAGCATAGGATGCATGAAGCCAGCGGCAGCCAAAGGAATGCAAATTATATTATAGAAAAAGGCCCAAAACAAATTTTGTTTAATGGTTTTGTATGTCAGGATACTTATTTGATGCGCCTCTTGCAGACTGGCAATATCACCTTTCATTAAAACTAGGTTTGCAGATTGAATGGCAATATCGCTGCCCTTTACAAAAGAAACGCCCACAGGCACTTTACTCAATGCAGGTGCATCATTTACCCCATCTCCTACCATTACAATAGGCTCTTTATTGTCTAATTGCGATTCAATATAAGCCAATTTCTGCTGTGGCAATTGTCCTGCAAAATACGCTTCAATCCCAAGTTTTTGCGCCACTAACTTCACCTTTGATTCATGATCGCCACTCAATAAAATTGGTTTAACATTGTTGTTTTTAAAGTATTCAACAACTTGCGCTGACCCCTCTTTTAACTCATCTTTGAGGTTAAAACTTGCTACAAGCACATCATTTTTGGTTAAAAACAAATCCTTTTCATTTCGGGCTGAACCAACAAATTTTTCTGAGCCAAGCTTCCAAACAAAGCCAGCCAAGTCTTTTGCGATTAAGCCAGCGCCCTTTATTTCTTCTATAGATTGAAAAGATAGTTTCTCTGTAAACCAAGATGCATATTGAGAAACAAAGGCCTTAGCAATGGGATGAGAGGAATGATTTTCGAGGTTATAAATGATGTTTCTTAACTCATTTGAATCTGACTCACTAAACCAGAAATCATCAAAAACGAAATGACCTGTACTTAATGTCCCCGTTTTATCAAAGATAATTTGTTTGGTTTTAGCAAAATTTTCAAGCACATCGCCACCCTTAATGAGTATCCCTCTTTTTGCGGCCTTTCCAATGCCAACCATTATGGCAGTAGGCGTTGCCAAGCCCATGGCACACGGACAAGAGATGACTAAAACAGCCACCGCACGCATCATGCTATGGGCAGAACCAATATCAAGGATGAAAAAAGAAACAAAAAAAGTAATGATAGAAATAGATACCACCACAGGTACAAAAATAGCACTTACCTGATCGCCCAGCTTTTGAATTTGAGGCTTAGAAGCCTGGGCCTTTTTAACCATTTCAATAATTTGCGACAATACAGAATCCTTTAAATGGGCAGTTACTTTTGCCTGAATATTTCCATTCACCAAAATGGTTCCACCGATTAATGCATCACCAATTTTCTTATGAACTGGCAAACTTTCACCACTCATCATGCTTTCGTCGCAATCGCCCTCACCCCCTACCAACATTACATCTATAGGTACAATATCTCCATTATTAATTTGAAGCAAATCACCCTTTCTAAGCAAACTTACTTCCACATCATGGAGTTGAGTTTGATTGTTATGTTGACTAATTACCTTAGCTGTTTTAACCTGAAGAGAAGTTAAACTTTTGATAGAATTGGTGGTTCTTTTAACCGATCGTTTCTCAATAATATTTCCAAAAAGCACTAAAGTAATGATGGTAGCACCTGTTTCAAAAAAGAGGTATTCATGCACTTGATGCGTGCCCCAAAAATAGATAGTACCAAAAACGCTGTAGAAAAAAGCAGAAAATGCCCCAATAAATATGAGCACATCCATGTTTGGAACACCCGATTTTAAGCTATGGTATGCTGATTTGCCAAAGAACCAAAGTCCGAGAACATAAACGGGTAAAGAAAGAAAAAACTGAATAATAGGATTATGAAGAGGCTCCCATTGGACAACCATATGCAGCGCCAAAGGAACAGAGAAAATTAGGCAAAAAATAAACTTAGATTCGAGCGAGCCTAAGAGTTTTTTTTTTCTTTTCCATCAGAGTTGGCTTGAATAACAACATATCCAAGATCTTCAATGCTCTCCTTTATTTCCTCTTTGGATTTGCCTGGCACATTTTGGAAGCGAACCTCCCCTGTTGCAAAATTAACGTCAACCTGTTCCATCCCTTGTTTTTCTAGTCGCTTACGAACGCCCATGGCACAATTGCTGCACGACATTCCTTCAACTAATAACTCGGATATTTGAGATTCATTCTGATTCATGAAACAAATATACAACCTTTTATGTTGGAGTTATTGATTTGCAAAGCAAATTTTACACATGCAATATGTGCAAAAAAACTACCTTGCATCTAAGCTTAAAAATATCAAATGAAAGAAAGCAAAAGAACCATTCTTTTCCTTGTATTAGGGAGTTTTTTTATAGCCAATGCCATCATAGCAGAATTCATAGGCGTTAAAATTTTCTCATTAGAGGCAAGTTTAGGAATGTCGGAAGTAAATTGGAAGATCTTTGGTAACTCACTCTCTTTTAATATGACGGTAGGTGTAATCTTGTGGCCAATAGTTTTCATTATGACTGACATTATAAATGAGTATTTTGGAGGAGGAGGTGTAAAGCTTTTTTCCTATATAGCTGCTGGACTCGTATCGTACTCCTTTCTTGCCATTTATATGGGCATAGAATTAAGTCCGGCTAATTTTTGGATACTAAAGGAAACAGCAAATGGAAAAATAAACATGCAAGAAGCCTATAGCCAAATATTTGGCCAGGGCTTATGGATTATCATTGGTTCTTTGGTGGCATTTTTGGTTGGGCAATTGGTTGATGTAACCGTGTTTCATTATGTAAAAAGGAAAACTGGCCCCAATAAACTTTGGCTTAGGTCTACTGGCTCAACGCTAGTATCTCAGCTCATAGACAGTTTTGTGGTTTTGTTTATAGCCTTTTATATTGGAGCAGGCTGGGATATGAAATTGGTTTTGGGCATCAGTTTGGTCAATTATATTTACAAACTCAGCGTTGCCTTGCTCTTAACTCCAGTTTTGTATGGAGTTCATGCAATTATTGATAGCTATCTAGGCAAAGAGTTGGCCCAATCTATGATAAGAGAAGCACATGGTGAGTAATTATTTTTTAGAGCTGGGTTTTATCATTTTATCTTTTTCTAACCTGTCTAAAATAGCGTATAAGTATTCCTTTAAAAAAGTATCTATACTTCCAGCGTTAGTGGTTTTTGTCTGACCCGACCAAATTAAATCTTCTGTTGCTACGTCATAAATATTGGTTTCCAAGAAAACAATCTCATCAGTGGTATAATACCCCTCTTGGTAGGTTTGACCATAATAGCCATAAAAACCTCCATAGTAGCCATACCTTGGATATGGTGCATACATAGGAGAGCTTGATCCTTGCACATACCTTGTTTCTTCTTTAATGGACTTTACGGCAACAGTGATAATTAAATCGCTACCCGTTTTTCGTATTATCTCCACTAATTTTTCCTTATCTGGTATTTGACTTTTGGTAAAACCTGGAGGAAAAACATCTGCACTTTCTGTCACCTCCATTCCACGTTCTTTAGCCCTAAAAGAAATGGCATCCTCTAATTTTGTTTTAACGGAAACATCACTCACCATTGCCGCCACAAAAACATGCTTATGGGTGCCCCTCATGGCATCAGCTTTAGGACTTTTCCAACTACCAGTTACCACAGTAGAAGGAGCACAAGAAGTAAGGAATAACAATGTGCCAAAGGCAATTGTAAGGAGTAATTTATTCATATTTCTTTTTTCTATTTATATCGTTTAAAAACTCAGAAAAACAATAGCTTCAACTCTTTATCTAGCTAATTTTTCCATTCTAAGTTAAGCATAACATTTACTTTCTAGGTAAATTACTTTTAGATATTAGCCTTATAAGTTTTTCAAAAAAGCATGATAAAAACACACTTAAATTGTAAAACTATTGCAAACTAAGTACTTCCTTTCTTATCAATTCTATTTCTTGGTAAGATAAATTATTCTTTCAATTTGATTGTCCTCACCAGTGTCTTTATAACCAGTTAAGATGAGTTTGGTTTTACTCAAAACTTGCACCTCATAGGTTAAACCCATCCAGTCAACCTCATTGATAAGAATGGACTTATTGCTTTCAGTATACTTCCAAGTAATGGCAAAATCTGAACCTGTTAAATTTAATACCCCAGATTCCAAATCAGAATTAAAAATATAGATACCATAATTAGATTCGGTTTCTATTCTTACCTTTAACTTACTAGGAAAAACATTGTTAAGTATAACACTATCGCGGTTCCATGAACCCACAAAATTGATGCTTGCGGTGGTGTCTGGTGTAGGATCATCAGAAGAATCTGGCTGACAAGCAGCAAATCCTAAAATAAAAACAAAGGCCAAAAATCTGAGTTGCTTCATGATATTCTATTTTTTGTAAAATTAATGACTTCGCCCAAAAAAGAAAGTAAGAATGTAAAATCATTTTCAACTAATATTGCCACATGGCTTCAATGGTGTACATTTTATTGGGTTCGAACCAAGGAAATTCAATAGAACAATTAAAATTAGCAGTTCAACATATTAAAGGTGAAGTAGGAAGCATAGAAAAAAGCTCCTCTGTTTATCAAACAGCAGCCTGGGGAAATACAGATCAAGCTCCATTTTCTAACCAAGTTATATTGGTTCGAACCGAAAAAAATGCAGAAGACGTATTACGCATATTGTTGGGCATTGAGAAAAAAATGGGTAGGAAAAGAGTGGTGAAATGGGAGCCAAGAATGATTGATTTAGACATCTTATTTTACAACGACCTCATTATGGAGGAGCCTAATTTAACTATACCTCACCCCCATTTACACCAAAGAAGATTTACCCTAGTTCCTTTGGTTGAAATTGACGAAAATTGGGTACATCCAAAATTGAATAAAACCATGCAAGAGCTGCTAGAAAGTTGCGAAGACAAGCTTTCAGTGGAAAAAATTAGCATAAAATAAGATAACAAAACCAGAAATTTGTGACCATTGAGCACAAAAAGTCCATATAGGTTTATTGCCATAGAAGGCAATATTGGTGCGGGTAAATCTACCCTTGCCAATTTTTTTGCCAAAGATTGGGGAGCGCGATTAATTTTAGAAGAATTTGAAGACAATTCTTTTTTACCTAAATTTTATGAAGATGCCAGAAGGTATGCATTTCCGCTGGAAATGAGCTTCTTGGCAGCTAGGTTTAACCAGCTAAAGCGACAATTGTCGGAACAAGATTTGTTTAGCGATTTGGTGATAAGCGATTATATCTTCGCTAAATGTTTGTTGTTTTCTAAGGTAAATTTAGATGATGATGAATACGAGTTGTATTATAAATTATTTAACATCATAAACCTACAATTACCCAAGCCAGATTTGCTCATTTATTTGCATTGTCCCATCGAAAAACTGCAATGGAATATAGCCAACCGCGGAAGAAGCTATGAAATGCATATTGAGGCAGAATACCTTTCAAATTTGCAGCAATCGTACTTTGATTTTTTGCATGCAAATCCAGAGCAACGTGTTTTAATAATCGACTGTTCCAATATAGATTTCGTTAATAATCCAGCCCATTACGAGCAATTAAAGGAATTGGCAAGCAAGGAATATGCTCCTGGCATAACACATTACCATATATTAGAAGAATAGGTATGGAAATGTCGAACCTGCTTTCTACAGCCTATTTGCCCAGCATTGCCTGGTTTCAACACGCATTGAATGGAGAAGCGTTTTACATAGAATCGCAAGAGAATTACGTAAAACAAAGCTACCGTAACAGGAGCAAAATTTTAACAGCAAATGGGGTTTTAGACCTCATTATTCCCATTTGTCACAACAAAGAAAAGCAGCTCATCACAGATATTCAACTCAATGAAAACGAGGCTTGGCGCAAACAACATTGGCAAGCCATCTGTTCTGCCTACGGTAAATCTGCATTCTTTTTGTATTACAGAGATGCTTTGGAGCATTTATATTTCGGTTCGAACCAAAAGAACTTATTTGACTGGAATTATGACTTGTTAAAATTGCTCATTAAACTTTTAAAATTGGATCTACAGCCCCAATTTACCAAGGAGTTTGAGAAGTTACCCATGGATAAATTAGACCTTAGAAATGCCTTCGGTGCAAAAGGGAATCCACCTGTTGAGGAGTTGTTGTTTCCTAAAAAGTATTATCAAGTTTTTGCTGAGAAATTTGAATTTGTTCCTAATTTATCGGTGCTTGATTTATTGTTTAATGTTGGGCCTATTAGTGGGGATTATTTGAGGTAAGAGTGAAGTATGAAGTATGAAGTTTTTGAAGTTAGAGGTAAGAGGTAAGAATTAAGAGTGAAGAGTTTGTATGACATTCTTAATTCTTCATTCTTAACTCTTAATTCTTCACTCCCACCTATCAACTTGGTAGATCTGCTAGATATAAATAAGCTTTAAAACAAATCAAGAGGGATTGCGTTTATAATATTGTTATTAAATCAATAACCATATGAAAGATAAAATCATTGAATTGTACATTCAATTGAAACTGAGCCAGAGTAGCTCTGCTCAAAACGTGTTTCTGTTCGCAAAAGAGTTAAACATGAGCGAAAAGGAATTTTACCAGTTTTATTCATCTATCGATGCCATTGAAGCAGACATCTTTAAGTGGTGGTTTGAAACTGTAAAGCAAAACCTCGAAAGTTCTGAAGTATTCCCTAGTTACAGTGCTCGTGAGAAAATTCTTTCTCTCTATTTTGCTTGGATTGAAGCTTTGCAAAATAACAGAAGTTATGTGCTAGAGGTATGGAAATGCCATAAATCAGAGATGCATAGTCCTAAAACACCTAGTTTTCTAAAGCCATTGAAAGAAAGTTTTGATTCATTTGTAAGTGCATTGGTAAGTGAGGGAATTTCTAAAAACGAGTTAGTTGACAGAAAATTCTTGACCGATAAGTACAAAGATGGATTGTGGGTGAACTTCCTATTTGTCATGAATTTCTGGGTGAAAGACGATAGTTTAGCCTTTGAAAAAACGGATGCAGCCATAGAAAAATCGGTGAATTTGGCTTTCGATTTAATGGGGAAATCTCCATTGGATTCTATGTTAGATTTTGGAAAATTCCTTTTTCAGAACAAGTAATATGGAGCAAAATAGCATACCAACCTCTAAGGTTGAAAGAGCCATGCGCTTTGTAAAAACGGGCGCGCAAATTGGAGGAAACTATATTAAACATTATTCTCAAAAGGTAATGGATCCTTCCAAAACCAAAGAAGAACTTCATGAGAATAATGCCACAGATGTTTATAATGCATTAAGTGAATTAAAAGGCTCGGCACTCAAGGTTGCTCAAATGTTGAGCATGGAAAAGAACATCTTACCTCGCCAATACACCAATAAATTTCAAATGGCGCAATACAATGCACCTCCATTATCAGGACCACTCATTGTACAAACTTTCATCAAAAGTTTTGGCAAGGCACCCCAAGAAATTTTTGAGCAATTTAATATGAAAGCCTGCAATGCCGCAAGTATTGGTCAGGTACACGAGGCCGTTTTGAATCAAAAAAAGTTAGCCATAAAAATACAATACCCCGGTGTTGCAGAAAGTATCAAAAGTGATTTGCGCATGGTAAAACCCATTGCGTTTAGGTTGCTCGATATGAATGAAAAAGAGCTCGAAAAATATATCAAGGAAGTAGAAGGCAAGTTATTGGAGGAAACAGATTACGAATTGGAATACAAACGCTCTATTGAAATTTCTGAAGCTTGTGCGCACATTCCCAATTTAGTTTTTACCAAATACTACAAAGAATATACCTCCAAACGTGTGCTTACCATGGATTGGATGGAAGGCATGCACCTGGATGATTATTTAAAAACCAATCCAAGTCAAGAGGAAAGAAATAGAATTGGACAAGCCATGTGGGACTTTTACGATATCCAAGTACATGAGCTTAAATCAGTTCATGCCGACCCACATCCAGGTAATTTTTTGATGCAGGAGAAAGGAATATTAGGAGTGATTGATTTTGGTTGTGTGAAAGAAATTCCAGAGGATTTTTACTATAATTATTTCGCCCTTTTGGTGAATGAATTAATAGAAGAACCTGGAATTGTTAAAAGAATTATGACCCAACAGGAAATCATCAATTCTAATGATACCAAGGAAGTTCAGCAAATTATTACCGATGCGTTCATGAAAATGACCAAGTTATTGTCAACTCCATTTGTGGAACCTTCGTTTGATTTTGGAAACAATGAATACATTGATAAAATTTATGCCTTAGGTGAAGAAGTGAGCAAAATGGAAGAGCTCAAGAAATCAAAAGAAGGCAGAGGCTCGCAACATGCACTTTATATCAATAGAACTTATTTTGGTTTATATTCCATCTTAAATGTGCTTCAAGCTAAGGTAAATACTGGCGAAAGAGATTGGAAAACGGCCTTATTCAATTACCATAAACCGCAGCTAGCAGCAGTTTCCTAATAAAGGTTTGGTTCGAACCAAAATACCTTTGAAATTTAAATTTCTAATCTTACCTTGGCTATAAAAATTAAACTTCAGAATAAATAAGCTTAAGTTAACAATCCCGATTCCTAATTAGTCCATTTGAATTCCATATTCTTTTAGTTTGCCAAAAAGTATGGTTTTATTTACTGGTTTTGAAATAAAATCGATACAGCCTGCTTGCATGGCTTGCTGCTTTACTTCATTTTCTGTATAAGCAGTTAAAGCTATAATTGGCAATTCTTTTCTGAACTTTTTTATTTCTTTTGTGGCTTCAAATCCGTCCATAATTGGCATTTTCAAATCCATCAATATAAGTTGTATAGAAGCATTTTCTTTACACATATCTAGCGCTTCTTTTCCGTTTTCTGCATGCAATAAAATGAGGTTGTCATTTTTTAAAATCATTTTCAATAAAAAATAGTTGATGGCATCATCTTCTGCAACCAAAATGGTATTTAAACCATTGGTTTTTTTCAATTCTTTTTCCTGAATAATAGTTACAATTTCATTTTCATCTGATTGAAGTGGCAGTGAAAAATAAAAAGTACTGCCTTTTCCTAATTCCGATTCCAACCAAATTTTACCACCTAATAATTCTACGTATCCTTTGGCCACCGACAATCCAAGGCCACTTCCTTCATATCCTCTATTGCTCGAACTATCACCTTGCGCAAATTCATTAAAAATGAGTTCTTTTTTACTGTTTTCTATTCCAATTCCTGTGTCCTTAATAAAAAATATCAGATTGTTTCCTTCTCGTTCAAAACCAATACTTATGTTTCCTTCTTGAGTAAACTTTACCGCATTTTCTACCAAATGAAAAAGTATTTTATGTAATAATTCTTTGTCGGTAATTAAATGAATATCATAGGTGTTGATGGGTGTTTGGTAATTAATAGTTAAACCAGATTTTTTGTTACGAGCTTTAAAAATACTAACTATTTCTTCAATTATATTTTCAGGAATAATAGTTAACTTAAAGACAGTTTGTGACTTAGATTGTAACTGCGAAATGTCAATAAAATTAGTAACCGTAGTGATTAAACGATTGCTGCTTTCATCCAACATCGATAAGTATTTAGCTTTTTCCGTAGGCAATAATTGTCCATTTGAAATCAACTGTCCAAAACCCAAAATCCCATTCAAAGGAGTTCTGATTTCGTGAGAAATATTGTTTAAAAAAGCTGTCTTTAATCTTACACTTTCCTCCGCTTTTTCTTTCGCTATTTGTAATTCAATATTTTTGTTTTCTAGTTCTAAAGTTCTTTCCTTAACTTTTACTTCTAATATTTCATTCTGATTTTGCAATTGTTGATGAAAGTAGGAAGCAAACAATGTATTTTTTATGCGCAATCCTACTTCTACCAAATCAAATGGTTTGGTTAAAAAATCGCTGGCACCTAGCCTTAACGATTTCAATTTTGCCTCGTTGGTAGCATCGGCAGTGAGTACAATGATGGATAAAAACGTGTCGGCAGTAACAATTAATTTAAGCTGTTCCATTACCTCATAACCTGTCAAATGAGGCATTGACAAATCGAGCAAAATTAAATCGGGCTGATAACTTTTATACAAGTCAATAACTTCCCTTGAATCATTGGTGCTAATTACATCTTGATAACCTGCAATTTCTAAAAGTTCTTGTAAAATTTCAACATTCGAAGGTTGATCATCTACTATTAAAATCTTGGCGTTTTTTAAAGTTGAGTTTATCATAATCCTAATTAGTTTTTTTACCTATCCATTCATCAATTGTTGCTATAAGTACTGCTAAATCTAATGGTTTGGTTAAATATTTTTTAGCACCTAAATTCATATTTTTTTCTATTTGTAAATTGGTGGCATCGGCACTTATAATAACCACTGGAACATTTTGAGTGCTTTTGTTTGCTTGTAAATTTAAAATTATTTCGCTTCCATGCATATCGGGTAAATTTAGGTCCAATAAAATCAAATCGGGCTGATGTTTTATTGCTAATTCTAACGTTTCTTTGCCTTTTAAACTGCAAATTATTTCAATATTGGGTCGTTTTAAAACAATTACTTGTTTAATCAATTCTATATTATCTTTATTGTCTTCTATATATAAAACAACACCCTTTTTGTTTTTTATTTCATTTTCTAATTGGGTATCGCTGTACTCTTTTTTCAATATTATCAACTCCGAAGCTCTATCAGCTTTTTCGTGTTGTTGGTAATCTAATTCTAGGTTAGCTATTTTCAACTCATTGGCCCTGCTAATTTTATCTATTTCGTATGCATTCAATTCACTTTTCATTTCAGAAATTTGTTCATTTTGATTATCAATTATTCCTTTTTGAAGCTCATCATTCATTTGAAAGGGTAATGTTATCCAAAAAGTGCTACCCACACCTACTTCACTTTCTACTCCTACATTTCCACCTAAAACGGCTACCAATTTTTTAACTACCGATAGCCCTAAACCTGTTCCTTCTATTGCTGATTCTGCTGCATTTATTCTTTCAAAAGGATTGAATAATTTTTGTAAATTTTCGGCAGCTATTCCTTTTCCAGTATCGGTAATTGAAACTTTTATTTTTTTAGCTTCATTAGTATTATTACCAATAATTTCAGTTTCAATTTTAATTATTCCATCTGTATTATTGTATTTTATGGCATTGTTTAACAAGTTAAACAATACTTGGGTAATTAACTTCTTGTCCGATTTGATGGTGGCAGGAATTACTATTGGCTGAATAATTTCTGTTTTTATATTCCGTTCTAAAATAGCTGGCTTCAAAGCATCGACAACTACATAAATGGTTTCTAAAATATTTACATTTTCTACTTTATTTATAACATGCCCAGCTTCAATTTTCGAAAGGTCGAGCACTTCGTTTATTAAACCTAATAAGTGTTTACCACTGCCTAAAATATGTTCAACACCATTTTTTTGTTTAGCAGTCATTTCGCCCATTTCCATTAATTGGGCAAAACCCAATATAGAGTTCAAAGGCGTTCTTAACTCGTGGCTCATACGCGATAGAAACTCACTTTTTGCAATATTTGCTTCTTCGGCTGCTTTACGTGCTTTATTGGTTTCGGCTTCGGCTAATATTTGATCGGTAATATCTCTGTTAGTTCCTAGCATGTGAATGGGTTTTCCGTGTTCATTGTATTCAATAATTGCTTTTGAATTTAAATACCTCACAGATCCATCTGGCCAAACCACTCTAAAAACAGTATTCAAATTGCTATTTGCTTCTATTGCTTTATTGGTTTGATCAATTACCATTTCCAAATCGTTAGGATGAACCAAACTTTCCCATAAACTGTAAGTCATTTTTACTTCATCCTTATTCAAACCATGAAGTTTATACATTTGTTCATCATAAACCAACACACCATTTACTAAATCATAATCAAAAATTCCAACACCACCCGATTGAGTAGCTAATTTCATTCTAAACGCACTTTCGGCTAGTTCTTTTTCGTTTTTTATTCGTTCACTTATATCACGTAAAACAAATAAAATTCCTGTAGAATTATTATCTTTATCTTTTAAAATATTTGCACTTACTTCACCATTAAATGTGCTACCATTTTTACTTATTAATAAGTATTCTGAAATGCCAGATATTTTTCCTCCCATTAGCTCATTGATAAAATAATTTGCTTTTTCGTACGAACTATTATCAATAAATTCAAAAATACTTCTATCTTTAAAATATGCTATATTGTCATATCCAAACATTATTGCAGTAGTTTGGGTAATAAATTGAATTTTACCATCTAGCGATGCAATCACAACTCCATCG
Source organism: Bacteroidia bacterium (assembly GCA_044370475.1). Taxonomy (GTDB): domain Bacteria; phylum Bacteroidota; class Bacteroidia; order UKL13-3; family UKL13-3; genus B1. The sequence goes on along the minus strand of JBILVK010000026.1, from coordinate 6,284 downwards.
GGCGAAGTTTCAATGATAGTTCTTAATTTTTCCTCACTTTCGTATAATGCTGCTTCTGTTTTCTTTCTTTCGGTAATATCAATCATTGAAATTAACAAGCACATTTCATTTCCTAAATTGATTTTTTTTGCTGCTAACAAACAAGTCATCAAACCATTCAACTTTGATTCAAAGGTTATTTCTTTGTGAAATAATGTTTGTTCATCTTGAGCTTTTAATAGTTCAAAAATCTCCTCTCTATTTAACAAATCAGTAAAAATTCCAAGCTCAATCGATGATTTACCAATAACTTGTTCTCTGGTAAAGCCTGTAACTTCTAGCGCCTTTTGATTGATATCAACAAATTTTCCAGTGCTTAAATTGGTAATCACCATCAGCATTGCATTTGACTGAAATGCGGTTGAAAACTTTTCCTCTGCTTGTTTTCTTTCAGTTATGTCTAATGATATTCCACCAATTAATGGCTCTTTGCCTGGAATAGGTATGGTAAATTTTTGAGTTTCGTAATCATGTACTTTACCGTCTAAATTTTGGAAACTTTCTTCTAATATTATATAATCCTGCTCTCTTGTTATTTTATCATCGGCTATTATTCTTTCAGCGGTTTCTCTATCAAATAGTTCAAACAACGATTTGTTAACCCATGTGCTAGCACCTAAAGCTTTGTCCATGGCATTATTGCCATAAATCATTTTGCTTTCACTATCCTTTATAAAAACCAACGCTGGCAAATAATCCATAAATTTGGCAAACTGAACTTGGCTTTCTAATAAGGCTTGTTCTGCTTGTTTCTGAACAGAAATATCTCTTAAAGAAGTTACCCTTACATTCCTACCTTTGAATTCCATCATTTTCCCACTGAGTATGCAAGGAAAAGTAGTACCATCTTTTTTAAGTGCAGTTACTTCATACGGTTCTTGGTAGCCAGTAAGCATGTTTTGCATTACTAAGTCTCTGTCTTCTGGAACAATCCATTCAGTTCCATACCTGCCTAAAGCTTCTTCATCGGTATAACCAAATACTTTTCTACCAGTTTCATTTTGCTGAATACAAATTCCTTTTTCCGAAAAAAAGATGGAATCGAAAGCAGCTTCATTTAGCGCTCGGTGTGTTTCTTGACTTTCTTTTAAATCTTCTAAAATGCGTTTGTTTTCCGTTATGTCTAAATGAGTTCCCGACATGTGCAATGGTTTTCCATCTTTGTCCCAAGTATGCACTTTACCCACATCTAACACCCAAAGCCATTGTCCATTTTTGTGTTTCATTCTGGCTTCGTAGGTGTAATATTCTATTTCACCATTAAAATGTTTTTGAAGCAATTCTCCTGATTCAACAGCATCATCAGGATGAACAAATTTACTCCAAGTTTCTATACTCACTGGACTTAATTCGGCTAAAGAATAACCTATAATTTCAGCCCAACGTTCGTTAAATACTGTTTCACCAGTTTGAATGTTCCATTCCCAAGTTCCTACGTTTGTTCCTTTAATAATTTCGGCTAGCCTGGTTCTTTCCATGGCTAATTCATTCACCATTCTTTTTTGTTCAGTAATGTCTTCAAAAATGTAAAACCTACCAAAATACTCATCATTTTCGCCTCTTATTTGAGTTGAAAAACGTTGAATGGTTCTGTTATTGGTAAATGCAATTTCATCGGTAATTACTCTTCTATTATTTTCATCTTGCATTGGTTTGCAACTTTCGGCAAATGCAGGAATATCAACCAAAACAGGCAAACAATCGGGAATAATATCATTGTTTTTTAGCTCGCCTTTTTTTATTTTTTCGGCTAAATGTTCAATGCCCCAAATTTCACAAAAACGATTATTAGAATATAGAATTTCATCATTTCTGTTATCAACCACCAAAAAACCCAATGGCGATGAATTAGCCATTAGTTTCAATAACGATTGGTTCCAAACCAATTCTTCTTCTATTTTTTTAGATTCAGTAATATTTTTAATATATCCATGCCATAAAAAAGAACCATCGGCTTCCATTTGTGGCATTGAATTGCCATGTAACCAGTTTATAGTTCCATCGTCAAACTTAACTCTGTATTTGTAATTCCATAAAGTAAGCGTTTTTGCCGAAATTCTAATAGATTCAACAACTCCATTAAAATCATCGGGGTGAATGGCTGAAAACACGCTACTGGCATCAGTTATTAAATCTTCAGGATTTACCCTGTAAATATCTTTAATTCCAATGCTACTATAAGGAAAACAACTGGTACCATCGGGTCGTAATTTGTATTGAAAAATTACTCCAGGTACGTTATTGGCTATTTTGCCTATAAATACGTTGTTTTCGTATAGCTTTTCAGTTATTTCAATTACTGACTTTTCAAGGTCTTTATTTATATCGTTTATTTTTTTTTCTAAACTTTTTCTTTCATTAATGTCTTCTTGAATAGCTAAATAATGTGTAATATTACCATTTGAATCTTTGATTGTTGAAATGTTATTTTGAATAAAATACAAATCTCCATTTTTCTTTTTATTTATAAATTCACCCTTCCAAAAACCTACTTCTTTAAGTGTTTTGTATATTGTTTTATATTCTTCGTTAGTAGTTTTACCCGATTTAAAAATACTCATTTTTTTGCCTAGCAACTCTTCACTGCTGTAGCCAGTTAACTCAACAACTTTTGGATTTATATATTCAATATTTCCATTTAAATTAACTATAAAAGTAAGTATTGGGCTTTGATCAATGGCTTTATACAAGCCTTCAATTGGAAAGTCATTTGTTTTAGATACAGTCGCATCATTTTCATGAAGTTTTTTAAACAATGTGAATTCTTGTTGTAATGCTTGCAATTCTTTTTGTAATTCTTCGTTGGTTTTATTTATTTGCTCCATTTTTATTAATAGTACTTGTATAATTATTCATAACCGAAAACCAAAAAAAGCTATTTGCAGTCATTTTTGTGCTACTTATACCATATTTACTATGACTTGCAATATATATTGTTTAGTTTGTAATTGCAAATTATAAATTAATTTTGTTTACTTAAGTTTTTTTATGTCTTTTTGATTTTCATTTCAACAAGGTAAACGACATTGAATTATAAATTTAGTCATTGAAACACTATATAAATTTTTAATTATCCGATATTTAAATGCAATTTTGTGTCTAAGTGTTTTTAAAATGGTTATGTTGCTGATTACTAATAGATGCAGAAAAATAAAAAAAGTGGAAACTAGTATCGTCCCATTTTGGGTGATTTTATTCTATTATGATAACAACTAAACATCAAATCACTCAAATAATCATAATTCAGGCTAAACTCTCAATAGGGTCCGTTTATCAGCCCGTTACTCATCATTATAGAATTTTAATATAAACAAATGAAAAAGGTACTTTTTACTCTAGCAATTTCAATGATTTTGGGCACCATTCAGGTTTCCCTAGCGCAAACATCCGACAACAAAGAACTTGGATTACCTGGCGACAATTTCAATTTAGCCTTGGTGCTCGAAAAATTTCAACAATGCAAAACACTGGAGGAATTTGAAAAAGAAATCAACAAGGAAGAAAATAAAATCAACAACCTAGATTTAAATACCAACGATTCTATTGATTACATAAAGGTTGTAGACAATGTGGAAGGCAACTCCCATGCTATTGCCTTACAAGCGGTAATTAATGCAAAAGAAATACAAGATGTGGCGGTTATCATGGTTGATAAAAATGAAAAGGGTGATGTTACTGTTCAAATTATTGGCGACAAAGAACTATATGGCAAAGATTATATTTTGGAGCCAGTGCCAGAAGCTGCCAAAACAAGTGGTACACCAAATCCTGGCTATAAACCAACCTCAACCGAAACTACTAAAAATGCAGATGGAACAACCGTAGTCAATAATTACTATACTACCAATAACAATACCACCAACACTACAACTAATACAACTGCACCACCTGCCTACTATGCAACACCAGTAGTTTGGCCTATGTGGGCATTTTTGTTTGCCCCTGTATATGTTCCTTATTATTCGCCCTATGGCTATGGCTATTACCCTCCATATTATAGACCCTATCCACCCGTTGGCTTTGCAATTTATGTTGGTTACCATCCTTACCATTATAACAATTACCACCATTGCAATAATTATAACAATATAAGTCACCACAACAACTACTATAACAATAGCAGGCATACCTCAAATACAGTTATCATCAATAACAACAACGGCAATTATAACAGGCCTTCTAATCAACCAGGCAATAGGCCTTCAAATGGCAATAACAAGCCCGCTACCCAACCATCAACCAGACCATCAAATAATGGCAACACTCCATCTAGCAGACCATCTGGCGGAGGAAATACCCCATCCACACAACCATCAACCAGACCATCTGGTGGTGGAAACACCCCATCTACAAGGCCATCTGGCGGAGGAAATTCACCTTCAACTAGACCAAACAGCGGCGCAACCCCATCAGCCAAACCTGCTAATAAACCTTCTTATCAACCAGCACCAAGTAGCCGTCCTAGTCAGCCACAAAGCAGACCTTCTGGAGGAGGAGGAAGAAGAAGATAGTGAGAAGGGAAGATGTGGAGATTGTAAGATTATTAATTTCCCGGGTAAAATCGATATGTATGGACAAGTCGCGACTTGTCCTCCAGCAACCACAAATGCTGCCGGGTGAACAAAATATTATACCACCAATTTTCCGGGCATAATAATAATGTACGGACAAGTCGCGACTTGTCCTCCAATATCCACAAATGCCGCTTCAGAATTCTGAATTAAAAATTTACCTTGCACGCCAAATCTTTCTATTGATGAACACCTTAAAAAAATTAATTTACACCCTCCTATTTGCCCTAATTACAGGGTTAAGCGCCTCCGCGCAACCCGCATTTGTTAGCGATTCTTTGGATCAATACGTAAAAAGAGAAATGCAAAGATGGCAAGTACCAGGGCTGGCAATTGCTATTGTTAAAGATGGAAAAGTGGTTGTTACCAAAGGCTATGGCGTTAAAAATGCATTTGCTCCAAGTAAAGGAAAAGATGCGGTAACTGCTGAAAACAATGCGGTAAATGAATTTACCCAATTTCAAATTGCCAGTAATAGTAAGGCTTTCACAGGAACTGCCATTGCTTTGTTAGACTATGAAAAGAAGCTATCTTTAGATGCCAAAGTTACCAAATACATGCCTTGGTTTAAGCTGTATGAACCAACCTCAACTGAATTGTGTACCGTTAGAGATTTGCTTACTCATAGAATTGGCTTAGGTACCTTTCAAGGCGATTTTTTGAATTGGGGTAGCACGCTTAGCAGAAAAGAAATAATAGAAGGTATGGCTCGAACCAAACCTGTGAATCAGTTTAGGTATAAGTATGGTTACTGCAATGCTGGCTATATTACAGCTGGCGAAATTATACCTATTGTGGCCAATGTTTCTTGGGACGAATACTTAGAAAAAAACTTCTTTTCGCCATTGGGCATGACCCATACCAACACCAGTTATCAAATGATGTTGAATGATGCCAATGCCTGCAAGCCACATACCATTTATAAGGGTGGCTTAAAGGTGATGACCTTAACAAACATTGAAAACATGGGACCATCGGCTAGTATCAACTCTTGTGTGGCAGATATGGCCAAATGGTTGTTGATGCAATTGGATAGTGGCAAGTATAATGGCAAGCAAGTGGTGCCATATAAAGTATTGCTAGAAACCCGCAAATCGCAAATGGTGAGCAATGATTTTAATTCACGCTTATTCCCTACCAAGCATTTTGCCAACTATGGTTTAGGTTGGAATAGTTACGATTACCAAGGCAAGCGCGTATGGGAACACAGTGGCGGTGCAAACGGATTTGTAACCAAAACTGAGTTTATACCAGAAGCCAATTTAGGTGTAATTGTTTATACCAATTCGGATGCCAACTCCTTGTACGATGCATTGGTAAAACAAATAATAGAAGCTTATTTAAATGTGCCTTACAGAAATATGAGTGAGATCTATTTTAATCGCTCGGCGCCAGGCAATGCCGCAGAAAAGAAGGATTTGGATAGCTTAATTACATTGGCCTCAAAAAACACCCCTACCCCTATTGCCCTTGCAAAATTTGTTGGGTCATACAAAAACTCTGTCTATGGCAAAATGGATATGAAGTTAGAGAAAGGCAAACTAAACATGTATTTTGAACACCACCCAAACAATATTGGCAGCTTGGCTTACCTTGGAAATAACCAGTTTCTTTGCACTTACTCAGACATTACAAATGGCATTGAAGTATTACCCATAACCATAGAAAATGGAG
>JBILVK010000237.1:0-2636 GCA_044370475.1 Bacteroidia bacterium | reverse complement strand
ACTAGACACCCTTCATTATAGGGTGGTTGGCAATAAGCACGCATGCTCGGGAGAAATGAACTTTTACTACAACAATTTGGAAATTAAAAAGCTAGATAAGCACGATGAGTTCAAAAAATCTTTCCTTCTTAATGCACTAAATTATACTGCCAATCACTTTGTACTCAAAAAAGAAAATCACAAAAAATCGCGCATATTCTTTATACGAAACAAACAGAAATTCATCATCAATGTATGGATTCAATCTTTACTCCGGGGCATCTTTTCGAGTGCTGGAATAAAATCAGATAGAAAATACAATAGGCAATTTAACAAACTGAAGAAACAATATCATCTACCTTCTTTAAATTAATCTTTACTTTGGTTCGAACCGAAAAAAAAAATTAAACAATATGAAAAATACCATACTTCACAAGGCAGAAAGCAGGGGTTATGCAAACCATGGTTGGTTAAACAGCTATCATACTTTTAGCTTTGCTCATTACCATAATTCAGAGCGCATGCATTTTGGTGTGCTTAGGGTGCTAAACGACGATACCGTGGCGGCTGGCATGGGTTTTGGAACCCATCCTCACGACAATATGGAGATTATTAGCATTCCCTTAGAAGGCGATTTAGAGCACAAAGATTCTATGGGAAACGTAACACTTATTAAACATGGCGATATTCAGGTAATGAGTGCTGGGAGTGGCATTACACACAGTGAGTACAATAAGAACAAAGACAAACAAGTAAAGTTTCTTCAAATTTGGATCTTTCCAAACCAAAGAAATGTGATTCCTCGTTACGATCAAATCAGTTTAAATGTTGCAGATAGACACAATACTTTGCAACAAATTCTCTCACCCAATAAGGAAGATGCTGGCGTTTGGATTCACCAAAATGCATGGTTTCATATGGGTTTGTTTGAACCAAATTTCAAAACAAATTATTCATTAAAGGCACAAGGAAATGGGGTGTATGCATTTCTTTTAAGTGGGAAAATGCGTGTGAATGATATAGAGCTGGAGGCCAGAGATGGCTTGGGTTTGTGGGATATTGATTCGCTTACAATTGAATCATTGGATGCTGCTTCTGAAATACTATTGATGGAAGTGCCTATGAAATTATAAATAACATTTGGGTTGTATTAAAAGTAGTGGAATATTGTATTCTACTCCCTTTTAAAGAATTAAGATTTTATTTTTCATGAAAATAAAATAAATTGCATATAACTAATGAAAAGTTAAAGCTACACAATGCAAATACATAGCATAGCATGGATTCGCAAGTATGCCAAAAGTGTTTAAATTCTAGCATAAACTTAACATGGTTTAAATTTTCACCCATTTAGCCTAATACCCAAAATGAGAGCAGTTGTTTACAAAAAATATGGAAAACCAGAGGTTGCACATATTGAAGAAATTGAGCGACCTGTACCTAAAGACAATGAGCTGCTTATAAAAGTGTATGCATCTACGGTAAACCGCACCGATGCTGGCTTTAGAAGCGCTGAATACTTTGTGTCGAGGTTCTTTAGCGGACTCTTTAGACCCAAATACCCTGTATTGGGATGTGAGTTTTCTGGCATCATTGAGGAGATGGGAAAAGATGTAACAAATTTTAACAGATTTGCTAAGGTATTTGGGTACAATGATTCTAGGTTTGGTGGACATGGAGAATACCTTATTCTGCATAAGAATGATGCCTTAACGTATATGCCTTACAACCTCAACTTTATTGAATCTGCCCCCTTGTGCGAAGGTGCTCATTATGCATTGTGTAATATTAGGGCTGCCAAGGTTAAGTATGGTGATGAGGTAATGGTTTATGGTGCTACTGGTGCCATTGGCTCTGCTGCAGTTCAATTGCTCAAGCACTTTGGTGCAAAGGTAACGGCGGTTTGTGCAACTGCCCAAGTGAGTTTGGTAAAATCATTAGGAGCCGATGAAGTGATAGATTATTTAACACAAGATTTTACAACATGTAACAAACACTTTAATTTTATTTTTGATGCGGTAGGAAAAAGCTCCTTCTCTGCTTGTAAGCCTTTGTTAAAAGAGAATGGCATATATATTTCTACCGAGTTAGGGAAGAATGGCGAGAACATATTTCTTGCCATAATGGGTAAAATAAAAGGAGGCAAAAGGGTTCTGTTTCCAATTCCATCCACTAAAAAAGAGGATATAGAATTGCTGAAAGAGCTTGCAGAATCTGGCGTGTACAAGCCAATTATAGATAAGGTTTATCCATTAGAGGAAATTGTAGATGCTTATCATTATGTAGAGAGTGGACAAAAAATAGGTAATGTAGTACTTAAAATAGTGAACATATAAGAGATGAATGAAGTTGAATCCTATATCGCTTCATTTCCTGAGGAAGTTCAGGAAATATTAAACAATATTAGAGCCATTATACGAGAGGAAGCAACAGATGCTGTGGAAGCGATGGCATATGGAATGCCTGGATATAAAACCTGTAAAAAACCATTGGTGTATTTTGCAGGATACGCCAACCATATTGGCTTCTACGCCACTCCTACTGGTCACGAAAAATTTGAAAAAGAATTATCAAAATACAAACAAGGTAAAGGCTCTGTGCAGTTCCCATTAGACAAGCCCATACCTTATAGCTTAATCAAAAAAATTGTGGCTTTT
>JBILVK010000236.1:0-2639 GCA_044370475.1 Bacteroidia bacterium | reverse complement strand
GTAATAGTTGGAGCTGTGATTGATAGGCCTACGCATTTTTTGGCGCGTGGAGATGCTTTTAAAAATAATTTTGCAAGGCCAATTTTGCACTCCTTAAATATGCTACCTGTGTATCGTTTAAGTGAGGGAAAAGAGAACCTCAACAAGAACAATGAAACCTTTGATGCCTGCCAAAATATCCTTGATGCCAGCAAAGTGGTGATTATTTTTGCAGAAGGATTGAGCGAGAATAATTGGGATTTAAGGTCTTTGAAAAAGGGACCTGCGCGAATTGCAATAAAAGCATGGCATAGCGATTCACCTTCAAAAGACATGGTGGTTGTACCCGTTGGCTTAACCTATGAACATTTTCATGGAGCTGGTAAAAATATCTTGGTTAATTTTGGCAAACCCATAGAGAAAGATGAATTTTCTGACATACACAATGAGGCTCAATTTGTCAGAATTTTTAATGATAGGATATCAAATGAATTAGGGAAATTGGCTTATATTGATTCGGAATTAAAGGAAGGATCAAAAGAATTTGAAAGCTTTAGTATCCGCTTTCAACAGCTTTGCAAGGAGCATAAAGACGGCTTCAAAATATTAGACCTTTTAAAGCAAAATTCTGCTATAAATGGTCATAGCACAAAAACCCCATTTATTCAAAAAAGCATTTTGTTTGCCCCCTTGTATTTCTTGAGTAAGTGGCTCACCCCAAAAATTGTAAAACAGCACTTGTTTTTTGATTCAATATCGTTTGGATTAGTAATGTTCCTCTGGCCAATTTACCTTCTTATCATTGGCCTCCTATTGAAGCAAGTTTTTTAATCGCTAATTTTATTTAGACCCATCAGAGAAACCATCCAATTAGGTAGTGGTTTATCCTGACCTCTTTTCTTGAGGTTTAAATACCAACCAAACTTTTTAAGGATAGGAACTTTGTGCGTCTCAACCATTTCAATGAGCGTCCCATCTGGATCCTCAACATAGGCAAAACGTCCGCCAGACTCGCCCATATCAAAGGTATCTCCACTATCAACGGTTAAAGGATATTTAAACTTTTCTAAGTTTAATTTTAAGCGCTCCATATTAGGAACATCAAAGCACAAATGAATAAAACCAAGATCACCCCAAAATCTGTTTTCAAATAATTTAATGGGGGTTCTATCAAGGGCCTGAATCAATTCTATTTGAACATCACCCAGTAGTCTGCTAAATGGGGCTGTTCCTGGGTTTTTAAAATACAATAAAGCGCGTCTAAATCTTTGGTTTTTATATGCCTCACCTAAATCGTTGAAAGTGCCTGTTACATCATACAATATTTCGTTAACACCCAATCCATTTTGATAAAAAGCTATAGACAAATCAATATTGCTTACACCAATTACGGCACCACAAAATCCACCTTGCATAAAATCTTCCTTTTTGAACCAAGAATGGTCTCTCACCACTTGGTACTGATTGCCTGCAGGATCATTTAATAATATAGTCTCCTCTCCTTTTGGATCGGCAATTGGACTTGAACAAGGATTATTGGGAGCTATTTTTTCGGCAGCTAATTTCAAATTAGTAGCTTTCAATTTAACCGCATTTATTCCCAAATCTCCCCATTGCATGGCAGGACTTGCAGAAGAAGTACGACTGGTAAATTGCCAAATTTCTGCACCACCGCCACCATTCATATTCATAGCAAGAATTGCCCTTCTGCTATGCACTTCACCACCCGTGTATGGGGTCATAAGTGGAGCCTTTGCCTCATCGTCGAATATTTGAACATTGATGCCAAAAACCTTCCTTAACCATTTAAAAGTTTCGGGTGAATTTTGGCAACCGATGCCCACTTGTTGAATCCCAGAAATTAACGCCATATCTAAGTTATGATAATTTTAATTTTTTAACCAGTTTGAAATAAAAATAAGGAAGCAGTTTTCTAAACAAAATAAGGATGATTTCGTTTTGAACCACATATATTTTCCTCTTATCTTTTGAAACTCCCGATGCAATTTTACGAGCACATACCTCTGCTGGAATTCCGTCTAATTGCCCTGCATCCATCATTTGATGCGCACTACCATCAGCCTTTAATGCTGATTCTGAAATATTTGTTTGTATTCTACCGGGCGACACCGTTGTAAAAAAAATATTTGGACGATTATTCTCTAACATCCATGACTCAAAAAAGCCCTCTAAAGCATGTTTAGATGCAGAATACGCACTTCTTTGAGGAAACCCAAAGGTACCAACCACAGAGCTGATTAAAACAATATTGGCATGCGTAGATTTACAAATTAAACCCCATAATTTCTTAGTAATGGCTACCTGACCAAAAAAGTTCACCTCCATAATTCGCCTATCAACCTCAAGGGAAGTTTCTTCTGCTTGCGAACGCTGACTAATTCCAGCATTATTCACCAAAACATCTACGCAATTGGTAAGTTTTGCAACTTGTTGACAAAAGGAATCAATAGAATCTTGATTTGCAATATCTAAAAATAAACAATGACAAGTTGCGCCTTTGGCCTCACAAGAAAGCTTTACCTCCTCTAAATTATCCAAATTTCTGCCAGCCAAAATCAAATGCGAGCCCTTACTTGCCATTTCAATGGAAAGTGCTTTTCCTATGCCAGATGAAGCCCCGGTGATAATGATGGATTTAT
>JBILVK010000101.1:0-10177 GCA_044370475.1 Bacteroidia bacterium | reverse complement strand
GGGCGGCAAAATACAAGATTAACCCAATTAATTGAAGTTAATTTTTTAACAATATTTCCAAGAAAAAATGAGCTTAAGAAAAAAGCTCTAATTGCTGCTTTAGCAACCTAAAAGTGAGGCGATGAAACGGAGAGGGACCATGCGTTTTTATGGCCTCTCTGTGCAGAATAGTTGGGTATCCCTTGTTTTTATCCCAAGCATATTGGGGGTATTGAAGGTGGATAGATTCCATGTACTCATCACGGTAGGTTTTAGCCAAAATAGAAGCAGCGGCAATACTTTGAAACCTTGCATCTCCTTTAATTTCGCAGCGGTGAGGAATATTTTTATACGGTATGAACCTATTGCCATCTATTAACAAGAGGTTTGGCACAATTGCAATTTGATCGAGTGCCCTATGCATGGCATAAAAGCTCGACTTAAGAATATTATGGGTATCAATTTCTTGGTTATTAAGTGAAGCCACAGCCCAAGTTAGCGCCTTCTCCTCAATTTCTAGTCGCAACTCCATTCTATTAGATTCACTTAATTTCTTAGAATCGTCTAATCCCTTAATATTTTTTTTTGGATCAAGCATTACTGCTGCAGCGAAAACTGGACCAGCCAAACAGCCCCTACCAGCCTCATCGCAACCTGCTTCTAGCCGACCTTTTTCAAAATATTTTAGTAAAGCCATAGAAAAAAAAAGCACCCAATGCTTTGATAAATTTATTCACAATGATACAAAGTTTATACGAATGAATAAATTTACCGCGTTAAAGCCAAGCGGCCCAGATGAAAAAAACATTTATCAGCAACTTTATTTTGCTCATGTCGGTTAACCTCCTCATAAAACCCTTTTGGATATTGGGCATCGACAGAGGAGTGCAAAATGCGGTAGGATATGAACAGTATGGAATCTATAGCAATTTGTTTGCATTTTCGATGTTGCTTATCACGCTGTTAGACCTAGGCATTAACAATTATACCTCTTCAAATATTGCCAAGAATCCAGAAAATTTAAGTAAAGAATTTGCAGCACTTACTACCTTTAAACTTGGATCGGGCCTTATTTATATTATACTTACCATTGGCTTAGGCACCCTCTTAGGCTACCCAATGGAAAGGCTGCAACTACTGCTTTTATTGGGATTTAACCAAATACTATCTTATTTTTATTCCTTCTTTAGAAGTGTGGTTGGTGGATTACAAAAATATAAAACAGACGCCTTACTTTCTGTGGTAGACCGCAGTTTAATGATTGTTTTATGTGGAGCCATCTTGTGGTTTGGTTTTTTTGAAATTAGCATACCAGCGTTTATTATTTCGCAAACAATTGCATACACAATCGCTGTTCTCATTTCGTTTTCTGTGATTAAACCCCATTTGCTCAACCTTTCTTGGAAACTTGATTTCACCCATTTTAAGTCGGTAATACAAAAAATGCTGCCCTATGCTTTGCTATCTCTATTAATGACATTTTATACCCGCTTGGATGTAATATTAATCCCCAAATTAATAGAAGATGGCGACCTACAAAACGGCATTTACGCCTCTGCCTATCGCCTGTTAGAGGCAGCAAATATGATGGCAGCGCTAGTTGCCATGTTGTTATTGCCTATGTTTTCTAAAATGATTTCGGGCAAAGAAAATCTTAATCCATTGGTACAGTTTAGTACCGGACTTATGTTAATTCCAGCCTTTTCATTTTGCTTAATTGCATTTTGTTTTCAAGACCCCATTATTCATTTGCTTAACAACCAGAGCAACGCTTATGCAGGCTGGGTTTTTGGCCTAGTTATTCTCTGCTTTTTTCCTTTGTGTATTATGTATATTTATGGCACCTTGTTAACCGCAAATGGAAGTTTTAAAACCCTCAATATTTTAGCTGCCATGGCATTGGTATTAAACATTGGACTAAATTTATGGCTCATACCCATTTATAAAGCATATGGAGCAGCCATTTCAGCCCTCGTAACACAAGGTTTTATAGGCCTAAGTAACCTCTTATTTGGGATAAAAATCCTTAAGGTTCGGTTCGAACCAAATTTTTTAAGCCGTGTTTTGATCTCTATTTTATTCATTTCTGGGCTCATGTTTATGTTAATTAAGTTGGAAATGAACTGGTGGCAGAGTTCAATTGCCATTGGAATTGGCACTATGGCCAGCATGTTTGGGCTTAAAATACTAGATTTAAGGCAAGGTTTAGAACTTCTTAAGAGCAGACAATCGGAAAAAGCCAGTTTGTGAGGTATTTTTTATATTTTTGCGCGATAACGATATGAACAAGAAAAAAAAACAGTATTACTTCGAATTAATTGATGTGTTTCATTTCATTTTAAGATGGAAAAGAAAATTGATCATTATTTGTGGTGTTTCAGCAATCCTATCCATAATTATTTCGAGTCCTTGGATTATCAGGCCAAAATATCAATCAACAGCAGTATTTTATCCTTCTACAAATAACTCTATTTCTTCTGCACTCTTAACAGATAGCAGGGTAAAACAAAAAGACCCTTTAGAGTTTGGAGAACAAGTGGCTGCTCAACAATATGTGCAAATTTTAGAATCTGACTATTTAAAATCTAAGGTGATTGCTAAATATAAATTAGCCGAACACTATAGAATTGACCCAAGCGATGCAGAGAAAAACTACAAGCTTGGCAAGATGTATGATAAAAATATTAGCGTAAAGAAAACACCTTATGCCTCCATTGAAATTAGTGTGCTTGATGAAAAGCCTGAGATAGCGGCAGAGGTTGCCAATGGCATTGTAATGATATTGGATAGTGTAAAAACTGAGGTTCAACGCAAAATGGCTATGCAGGCATTTACCATTATAGAAAACGAATACAAACGCAAAGAAGAAGAGGTAAATTCTATTATGATTAGAATGCAGGAACTGGGAGCAAAAGGGGTTTATAATGTAGAAGAGCAATCTAAAGCTATTACCGAATTGATAGGTAAGAATGGCATGAACGAGAACATTCGCAAGCAACAAAACAACTTGGCTCAATACGGAGCAGAATCACAATCTTTATACAACACATTGGAGCTACAGGTTGAGCAAATGAATGAGTTAAAAAAGAAATTGGATCAGGCAAAAATTGACGTAGAAGGAAATTTAAGTAATGTATTTATTTTACAGAACGCCTCACCAGCCGAGAGAAAAACATACCCTATTCGCTCATTGATAGTTTTGGGTGCTATTTTAGGTTCTTTTATTTTGGCTTGTATTGTTTTGTTGTTTGTTGAGAAATTTCAACACCAGAAAGACAATTTTATTTCTTAATTCCATTGAACCTCGAAGCTAAAAAAAAATGGCTAATTGGGTCGGGCATACTCTTTATACTGCTCAACACCATTGGCATTGCCTTTGAGTTCTATTGGACGCCAGCGCTACCTGCGCTTGCCTTGGTATCCTTGCTTGCTTTACTGAGGTTAGATGTACTTATTATTATATTGGTTTTTCTTGTTCCACTTTCTGTGAACATAGAAAATGTGGTTTTGGGAATGGGATTATCCTTGCCCGATGAGCCTCTTATTATTGGCATTTTCCTATTGGTTATTTATAAGTTCATTATTGATGGCGAATACGATTTTAGGGTCATAAAACACCCCATAACCATTGCAATCATAGTGAACATGGCCTGGATACTTTTCACCTCATTTACTAGCATGGAAAAGGTAGTGAGCATTAAATTCTTTTTGTCGAGATCATGGTTCTTGGTAGTGTTTTATTTTTTAACAGTGGTTCTTTTTAGGAAAACAGAATACATTAAAAATTACCTCTGGGCTTATATGATTCCGTTGGCCTTTGTGATTATATTTACCCTGATTAAACACAGTGAGGATGACTTTTCACAAATAAGTTCATTTGAGGTGATGGCACCATTTTATATTGCCCATGGAATTTATGCTGCTGCCATTGCATTCTTTGTTCCTATCCTTTTTATCTGGACCGTATTTGGATTTAAGTTAAAGCTAAACTTTGCAACCTTACTTGTAGCCATTTTCTTTTTGTTGCTATTTACCCTTGGAGTTGTGTTAAGTTACACCCGAGCTGGCTGGCTAAGTTTGGCTGCTGCAGCGGCTTTTGGCGCACTATTGGTTTTACGATTTAGGTTATGGCATATGTTGGTTGTGTTGGGAATTGTGGCCTCATTTATCCTAGTAAATTTTGATGACATATTTTTTCAACTTTACCAGAACAAACAAAACTCTGCAGAGGGGTTTGAAAAACATTTAGAGTCGGTCTCTAATGTTAGAAATGATGTTTCTAATTTGGAAAGGGTAAACAGATGGGCAGCGGCTATTAATATGGCAGAAGAAAAGCCCTTGTTGGGATTTGGACCTGGAGCCTATTCTTTTACCTACGCACCCTACCAAAACCCGGAGTTTAAAACACCTATTACCACGGCATTTGGCGACCAAGGGCATGCGCATTCTGAGTACCTTAACCCATTGGCAGAAAGCGGATGGATTGGGTTATTGACCTTTTTGGCCATTCTGTTCTTCGTATTTAAAAGAGGCTTACATTTAGTTTACCACGGAAGAACCTTTGAGATAAAAATGATCAGTGCTGGGATGTTATTAGGCCTGGTTACTTATTTGGCCCATGGATTTTTAAACAGCTACAGTGAGCAAGATAAAATTGCCGTTTTATTTTGGGGTTTTATTGCGGTAATTACTGCATTAGATATTTACCACCAGCCAGAAGAATTGGAAGAAGAATTAACTAATTAAGACTTTCTATTGATGCTAAGGCGAAGGCTAATGATGTTACTCATTCCGATAAGACCTTGATTAAAAGCATTGCTTAAAGCATAATCAATGGCAAGGTTTTTTAGCTGAATACCCATACCTAAACTTGGCATTCCGTTTAAGGTTTTTTCACCATTAAAGTTTGTTACTTTTTGTAGTGTACCATATCCACCTCTTAAGAAAATAAAATCGTTGTAACCAAACTCAATTCCAGCCCTAGGGTCAATATTAATAATGGAACTGCTAATGAGCACATTTCTTTGTCCGTCTGTTGTAAAGTCTAAATTGAGTTCTGGCAAAATGGTAAACTTAGGATTTTTAAGTTCGAATTTGCGGGAGGCACCTAAAGTAATTCTGGGCATGGTAAGCTCTAAGCCACCTTCTGGAATGGTGTTTCCAGCGGCCACTAATTGTTTTTTATCCTCTTCGCTCATTTTGTATGTCCAAGCGTTAAAGGTAGTTGTAATGTCTCTTGCCATTAAAGCAAAATGCCAATTATTGGAAGTATAGTTTGCAGAGGCGTCTATGCCAAATCCCCAAGCACCGCCAAACTCCCCTACTACCCTTCTAATAACCTTTACATTAGCACCTAAGTCTAAACCTTCAAATTTTGTTTTGCTTGCATAGGACCCAATAAAAGCATAATCTACAGCCGAAAAACTTCTGATAAGGGAGTAGTTTATTTGTCCGTCTTGCATTAAGTATAGCGTATTAGGAATTCCATCTACACCTAGTCGAATAAAGCTTATGGCAGCAGCAGAATTTTCATTTAACTTAAAGCCTACGCTTCCAAAATCATGGTTAGCAATACCAGCGAATTGTTCATTGTGCATGGCAAAAATTTGCACATTGTCTTTCATTTGAATTAAGCCGGCAGGATTCCAGTAGCAAGAGCTTACATCACTTGTGCTGGAGATAACGGAGCCCGACATAGCCATGGCCCTACCGCCGATGCCAATATTTAAAAACTCGTTACTGTATTTAAGGGTTTGCGACCAAGATATTTGGTTCAGACCGAAAAAAATTAACAGAATAATATATCTTCTCATTTAAACACTTCTTTTAACTCAAATAAAATACTTTGCGCATTTTTAAATGCATTTTCTTCTAATTCCCAGACACATTCTTGAACAACAATTTTGTTTGACAAGGAGAGTTCTGGCAATCCAGCTTTCATCATAATTCTGCTTAACGAAAAAGCAAAAAGGTTATTATCTGGATAATTGCGAATATAGGCAGCTTTGCGAAAATGTTCAAAGAAACGAATAAAGCGCTCAGGTTCTTTGTTGGAATGCAGCTGAATAAAAGCGAGAATATTCTGAACATCAACGCTATTTAAATCATGGTAAAAATCTTTTCCCACTTGACTTTTGTGACGAATAAGGATACGGTCGAGGAGCATTTCGAACAAAACATGACCAATAAACCAGCGTCTTTCTACTTGGTCTTGGAACTTGGCTTTTTTAAGAATTTCTATGCAAATTTCTGTACCCCATTTAAAAAATTCGGAACCATGAAAAATCTTATCTGCCTGGAAATGCTGTTGGCAACCTAAAGCAAGCATACTTAGAGAGCCATAATTATCTATAGGCAATTTACCTGGATGGGTAACGAAACCCCTAGACAAATCAGGGAAAACGAGTCCTAAACTATAGAGAGGGCTGTTTTCATTTTGGTGTACGTAATAGTGCGATAAATAGTTCAAACAAGGATAATGTAAAAACAAAGAAAGCAAAACTTTAGATGCTTTGCGGTATTTTTTTAGAAATCTGGAATAGTCACTTTCAAAAAACTTATTTTCGCGGCATGACGAATTTTGTTGAAGAAATGAAATGGCGTGGCATGTTGCACGACATGATGCCAGGAACGGAAGAATTGTTAAATAAAGAAACAACTTCGGGGTATATAGGATTTGACCCAACGGCCGATAGTTTGCATGTAGGACATTTAACGCAAATAATGACCCTGATTCACTTTCAAAGAGCGGGGCATAAGCCTTATGCATTGGTAGGAGGAGCAACGGGAATGGTTGGCGACCCGAGTGGAAAATCAGCAGAACGCAATTTACTTTCTGAGGATGTTTTGTTTCATAATGTAAGGTGCATTGAAGCACAATTATCTAAGTTTTTAAACTTTACGGATGGAGCAAATGCAGCCGTAATGGTAAATAACTATGATTGGTTTAAGGGCTTGAGTTTTCTTGAATTTATTAGGGATGTTGGCAAGCATATAACGGTAAATTATATGATGGCAAAAGACTCGGTAAAGAAGCGTTTGGAGGGTGAAACGGGTATGAGTTTTACGGAGTTTTCTTATCAATTGGTTCAGGGCTTTGATTTCTATTATTTATGGAAAGAGCACAATTGTAAAGTGCAAATGGGAGGCAGTGATCAATGGGGAAATATTGTTACTGGAACGGAGTTAATTAGGCGAAAATCTCAAGGTGAAGCCTTTGCCATTACCACCAATTTGATTAAAAAATCTGATGGTACCAAGTTTGGAAAAACGGAAAGTGGCGCAGTTTGGCTCGACCCGAAAAAAACTTCTCCTTATAAATTTTATCAATTTTGGCTGAACGCGAGTGATGAGGATGCAAGCACATGGATTAGGATTTTTACTTTGTTGAGTAAGGAAGAGATAGAGACTTTGGAGGCAGAGCATGCGTTGGCGCCTCATAACCGTACTTTGCAGAAGGCGCTTGCAAAAGAAATTACCATAAAAGTTCACTCTGAGCAGGCTTTTGAAACTGCGGTGGAGGCATCTTCTATATTATTTGGAAACTCAACGGCGGAGGCTTTTGCTGCCTTGGATGAAGAAACTTTCTTAGATATTTTTGAGGGAGTGCCACAGTTTCAATTAAGTTTAGCTGAATTAGAAATTGGGGTTCCAGTAATTGATTTGTTGGCAGAAAAAACTACTGTTTTTCCGAGCAAAGGAGAAGCTAAAAAAATGCTACAAGGTGGTGGCGTGAGCATGAATAAACAAAAGATAGAAGACCTTAATTTGAGTGTAAATACTATGCATTTAATCAATAAAAAGTATTTAATGATTCAAAAAGGAAAGAAGAATTATTTCTTACTCATATTTTCATAAGATAAAGATTCATGAAAAAGATGAAAACTATTGGGCCAAAAGATTTGCCCTTGGCAGAGTTTCACAATGCTTTGTTAACCGCCATTGCGCCGCGACCGATTTGCTTTGCTAGTACCATTGATCTTGATGGGAAGCCGAATTTGAGTCCATTTAGTTTCTTTAATATTTTTGGTTCGAACCCAACCCGTTTTATATTTTCTCCTGCACGAAGGGTGCGCGATAATACCATAAAGCATACTTTAGAGAATGCAATTGCTACCAAAGAAGTTGTCATCAATGTGGTGAATTATAACATGGTTCAGCAAATGAGTTTGGCAAGTTGTGAGTATCCAAAAGGCACAAGTGAGTTTGTGAAAGCTGGTTTTACGCCCTTGGCCTCCGAAAAGGTAAAACCTTTTAGGGTGCTTGAAAGTCCGGTTCAATTTGAATGCAAAGTGGTGGATGTTATTGAAACAGGCAAAGAAGGTGGAGCTGGGAATTTGATTATTGCGGAAATGCTATTGATGCACATTTCACCTGATGTATTAACAGCGGATGGCAAAATTGACCAACATAAAATGGATTTGGTAGGCAGATTAGGTAGCGATTGGTATGTGAGAGCAAGTGGGAATGCGCTTTTTGAGGTGCCAAAACCTGCAAAAAACTTGGGAATTGGGTTTGACCAATTGCCTTCTGCTATTAAGAACAGTATTGTGTTGACAGGAAATAATTTGGGGATGCTCGCGAATGTTGAGCAATTACCCGACGAAGACAGTGTGATGATTTACCAAAAAATGAATAAGGAACTTTTGGGTATTTTGAATATGGATTTGGCCAAGGAAGACAAAATTGAGCGTTTGCATAAACTTGCCCGTACCCTATTGAATGAAGGAAAAGTAGTAGAGGCTTGGAAAACTTTAATGAGTGTCTAAAAATGCTGTCCATTTTTGGAGATTGGATTCCAAAATAATGGTCACTTATGTGGTGTAGGGCAGGTTTGCCTAAGGTGCAAAAAAATATTTTTACTGAAAATCAAATAGTTGCGCAAATTAAAATTAGATAAAAGCTTTTTGGCAAAGTATTAGAGATATCTATTTCATCTAAAATCATTTTACTTGATATAAAAAAACCCAATCTACTAGCCATAGATTGGGTTTTTTCTTTTAGGGTATTTCTTATTTACCCATCTTATCTGTGTCGAATCCACGTTTTTTAGCCATTTCTTCGAGCTTTTGCTGGAATTTGGACTTAGTTACCGGCTTCTTTTTATTCTCCTGAATTTGCGCATGTAAAGCGCTATCATCTACAAACTGGCGAATGAGCAATTGCTGACCAATGGTAAACAAGTTAGACAAGAAATAGTAATAGGTTAATCCACTAGCGTAGTTATTAAAAAACCCAAGGAACATCACTGGCATAAGGTATGAAATGATTTTCATTTGTCCGGTTACACCAGTCATCTGATTATTGTACATGGTATAAACCAATGTAGAAACAGTCATTAACAAGGTAAACAAACTCACGTGATCACCATAAAAAGGAATATTAAATCCTAAATTAAAAATGCTATCATAACTAGAAAGGTCATCACTCCACAAGAAAGCTTTTTGTCTAAGTTCAAAAGCACTTGGGAAGAACTGGAACATGGCAATAAGAATAGGCATTTGCAAAAGCACAGGCAAACATCCACCCATTGGGTTAACACCAGCTTTGCGGTAAAGCTTCATGTTTTCTTGCTGCATTTTGGCCATATCATCTCCGTACTTCACTTTAATCTCATCAATTTCTGGCTTTAGCACACGCATTTTAGCAGAAGATTGATATGATTTGTAAACAAGAGGGAATAGGATTGTTTTAACAATTACCGTTAACAACAAGATGATAATTCCAAAATTTGATAAGTATTGACCTAAGAAATAGAAGACATTAACGGTTAATAACTTATTTACCCATCCAAAAATTCCCCAGCCCATAGGCACAACCATTTCCAAGCTAACATCTAATGCTTTCAAGGTTTTATAATGGTTCGGACCAAAATAAAACTGCATGGCATAAGCCTCATTTGCACCATGACCGTAGGTTAGGCCAATATTAGAGTTCAGTATTTTCACATACTTTTTAGACTCATCAATTTGGGTTTCAAGTGAAGCATTGTCAAAGTTTTCTTTGCCAATTAAAGAAGAATTGAAATATTGTTGTTTGTAAGAAATCCATTGAATAGGTGTTTTCACATCCTCTTTTCCAGCCTCTGTTTCGGTTAGGTATTCTGGATCTTCATTAGGATAGCGATAGTAGATAGTAGAGGTTTTCTCCTCTGCATCATGGGTTTTTTCTTGTTGAAATAAACTTTGCTTCCAGGTTA
>JBILVK010000235.1:0-2696 GCA_044370475.1 Bacteroidia bacterium | reverse complement strand
AAATCAGTGCAAAATTTGAGAAAGGCAAATGTAGCTTTGTTATTGGTGCAAGCGGTGGAGGCAAGAGCGTATTAATGAAGTGCATGGTGGGTTTGGTGGTGCCAGATAGTGGCATTATTGACTTTGACGGTCGTGATTTTTTGCGTTTGGAATATTCTCAGAAAAAGGAGTTACGCCAGGAGATAGGCATGTTGTTTCAAGGTGGTGCATTGTTTGATTCATTGAGTGTAGAAGACAATGTGGCTTTTCCTTTGCGCATGTTTACAACCATGAACAAAAGCGAGTTATTGGATAGGGTAAATTTCTGTTTAAAGCGTGTTAAACTAGAGAATGTAAATGGGCTTTATCCTTCTAATATTAGTGGGGGTATGAAGAAGCGTGTAGGGATAGCACGGGCCATTGCCATGAACCCAAAATACTTGTTTTGTGATGAACCTAATAGTGGCTTAGATCCTCTAACATCAAGGGTTATAGACGAGCTAATTATTGAGATTACAGAAGAGTATGATATAACTACTATTATTAATTCTCATGATATCAAGAGCGTATTTGATATGGGTGATCATATTGTTTTTATTTACCAAGGAAGATGCTTGTGGGAAGGCCACAAGTCTGACTTGAAGCGGTCTACGGTTGCAGAGTTGGATCAGTTTATTGCTGCCAGCGAGTTTAGATAGGATCTTTTTACAAGCTTATTTTTTTTGAGAGGTGTTTATTGTTTTTGCATGACACTTTTGTGACAATTGCTACTAAGTTTTAATTGGGAGGCATTTGCGCGCTGTTTCATTTTGCTATTATTTATGAGAAGTTGCGCGCTATTTTTTTTGCGCTAAAAATTCGTATTCATCAGTAAACTAATAGTTTAACTGTTAATTTTGCTTTGGTTCAGACCGAAAAAAGTTAAGCTTGGTCAGTTTTTGGTTTGACTAATATCATTATTATACATGACTATTGTCATTCGTAGTTTTTGACACAAATATTACTATTGTATCACCATTTCAAACAAATGATAGGTATTACCAACTCAATTGAAAAGTATTTTATGAAAAAAATGATTCTTGCTCTCGGTTGTTGTTTCCTTGGATTAGGTTCAACAACGCTTTTCGCTCAAAGCGGCAATGTTGCTGCGGGCGGAAATGCCAGTGGAACGGGCGGAACGGTCAGTTTTAGTATTGGCCAAGTATTTTATGTTTCCCCTTCCAGTCCATCTTACAATCTTGTTCAGGGGCTACAGCAGCCTTTTGAAATTTCTACAGTTACCGGTTTAGACCAAAGTATTAAAGGCATTGATCTTATTGCATCAGTTTATCCAAATCCAGCATCTGAAAGTCTTAACTTAAAGGTAGAGAATGGAAAGTGGTTTAATTTATCTTACGTGTTATATGATATGGCCGGAAGAGAGATTACACGTGGTAAGGTAGAGGCAGAAGATACCAAGGTTGATGTATCGTCATTAGCGCTTGGACAGTATTTTTTAAAAGTATCAGAAGAAAGTCAATTAGTAAAAACATTTCAAATTCTTAAATCATATTAATTATGAAAAACCTCAAACAAATCTTAGGCATATTCGTCTTTATGCTATTAAGTTCGAATCTTTTATTGGCACAATCGCCACATAAAATGAGTTATCAAGCAGTGGTTCGTAACAGTGCTTTTAATTTAGTTGTTAATGCACCAGTAGGGATGAAAGTTAGCATCCTACAAGGTTCTGCAACTGGAACAGTAGTTTATTCTGAAACACATACACCTTCTACTAATGCCAACGGTTTGGCAACGATAGAAGTAGGTGGTGGTACCGTAGTTTCTGGAACTATTGCAACTATTAATTGGGCAAATGGTCCTTATTTTGTAAAAACTGAAACTGACCCTACAGGTGGAACTAATTATTCTATCACCAGTACTTCTCAGTTCATGAGCGTACCTTATTCTTTGTATGCATTGAATTCTGGTAGTTCAACTCCTGGTCCTCAAGGTCCTGCTGGTCCTGCCGGTCCTGCTGGCCCTGCCGGTCCTCAAGGTCCTGCTGGCGTGCTTTCAGTTAATTGCTTAGATTGTCATAACCATGATAAAAATGCAGCAGGATATGCTGGATCAAGAGCAGAGAAAAAAGCAAATGCAACTAATGAGTATCCATTCTCAGTGCATGGATCTGGTGAAGCACATTTATTAGAAGGAACAAGTCCTGGTTGTGCAGTTTGTCACTCAGATCAAGCATATACATCTAAAGTTAAGACTGGTTTACAACCTACTTATACTTACAATTCAACAACTGCAAAATATGCATTCGCATACAGTGTACCAGCAAGTGCTTCTTCAGCAATGAGTGCATTACCTGGAAGAATTAATTGCTATACTTGCCATAAGAGCAATGCAACTGATACAATGGCTATGGTTTATACTGATACTGTTAAATTAGCTTTACGTTCATTCCCTGGTAAAGAAAAATATTTCCATTTTGCTGGAGATAATGGTAAAACTAACTTATGCGTAAGTTGTCACCAAGCTCGTCCTTACAACCAAAATACTACATCTGGAGATGGTTCATCTATGGATTTCCCAGCAATGGCATTGAGTTTAGGAGATACTATTTATGCAAATTACAAAACAACTACAACTGGTAATAAATATGGTTTCTCTAGAACATTTGTAGGTCACTACGGTTGGACAGGTAACGTAATGGCAGGTGTTGGTTTTGG
>JBILVK010000234.1:0-2703 GCA_044370475.1 Bacteroidia bacterium | reverse complement strand
ATTTAACGGTCGACTCGGTGCTTGGTTCAAACAGAAACCCACTTAGCTTCTTTAGAACGGGAGATATTGTTTATGTTTTATTGGCGCAATCGGTTCAGACCGAACAAAAATTTTCTGTGGAGATATTTTACCATGGCACACCGCCAAGCCAACAAAGTGCGGCTATTGGTCAGGGCTTTAGCAACAGGGCTTCACCTACCTATGGCAACCAAATAACCTGGAGCTTGAGTCAGCCTTATAGCGCTTATGAATGGTGGCCGTGCAAGCAATCTTTACAAGATAAAATTGATTCTGTATTTGTTTCTGTAACTACTGATGTGAGCAACAAAGTAGGTTCTAATGGATTGCTTAAAGGGGTTGAAAATATTGGCAATGGCAAGCATATTTATCATTGGGAAACGCGTTACACAACTGACTATTATTTGGTGATGGTTACTGTTGGTCAGTATACCGAATATACCCATTATGCTAAGCCTAAAAATTATGCTGATAGCATTTTGATTCAGCATTATATTTATTCAAATCCTGCGGCTTATACCAATAATAAGGCGAGCATTGATGCTGCCAAGCCTCAGTTGGAATTGTTTTCTGATTTGTTTGGATTGTATCCTTTTCATCAAGAGAAATACGGACATGTGATGGCGCCATTTAGTGGTGGCATGGAGCATCAAACGATGACGAGTTTGGGCATTTTTAATTTTGATATTGTGGCGCATGAATTGGGACACCAATGGTTTGGCGACAATGTAACTTGTGCCACTTGGAAGGATATTTGGTTAAATGAGGGCTTTGCAACTTATTCTGAATATTTGGCTGCAAAAAGTTTAATGAGCAGTACTTATACAAGCAATTGGTTGAGTGTTATGCATACCGAGGCAAAGAAAGGAATTGGCTCTGTTTATGTAACCGATACTGCCAATGTTTCTAGGATTTTTTCTAGTCAGCTTACCTATAACAAGGGTGGCTCTGCCATAAGGGTTTTGCATTATTTGTTGGGTGATAGTTTGTTTTTTGACCTATGTAAAACGTATCAAGTACGTTTTGCAAATAAGACTGCTAGCACCAATGATTTTAGGTTATTAGTGAATGAATTAAGTGCTAAGAATTATGATTTCTTTTTTGATCAATGGATTTATGGCGCTGGCTTTCCAGCATACCAAGTAAGGTGGAATCAAATTGGTGACCAATTGAATGTATCTATTACGCAAAACAATGCGCAGCAGTCTGGTAATGTTTTTAGTTTGCCATTGCCTTTAGTAATAAAAAGAACGAGTGGAGATAGCACTATATATGTTGCTCACGATGCCCTGCAAAAAGGCTATAAATTGGAAGTTGTTGGTGCGATTACCTCCTTGAAACTCGACCCCGAAAATTGGATTATGAAGAATGCAGTGGTGGTGAAAGACACCTCTTTGATTTCTTCCATGGGTGCAGAGGAGCAATTGCCTGTATTGAAACTTTTTCCTAATCCTGCTGAGGGATATGTTGTTATTGGCGGATTAGGAAATATACAAGCTAAGATGGTGTTGAGTAATTTATTAGGCGAAACTTGTTTGGATAGGAGTATTTCAGGCGACGAATTTGTTTCCTTAGAAGGGTTAAAACCAGGCATTTATTTGGTTCAGGTATTAACAGAAAAAGGGGAGTTATTTAAAGAAAAGCTGATAATTCATTAAACATTTTTTCTGAGCAAGTAAAATCCATTATATTTGCCACCCTTGGTCTCGTAGTTCAATGGATAGAATAGATGTTTCCTAAACATTTGATATGAGTTCGATTCTCGTCGAGACTACTTTTTAAAGCCGATGGCAATTTGCCATCGGCTTTAATATTTAATATCTTTTTATACAGGTTTTGAAAATTTAATTATTCATTTCCGACAATTCTGCAAACCATAATTGAATTGTATAATCTGACCATTTTATTTAGCTTCGTTATATGAAGCACAAATACCTATTTCTACTTACTTTTATACTAATTCGATATTTTTCATTTGCGCAATGCAACTATAATAAGCCATTAATTAACTATTGCTCGCCTGGTTATACCCCTAGTGCAAGTAATTATTCCTTAAAAATAAATGTGCAAATGGGAAATGATTTTTTGTATGCTGGAACGATAAA
The DNA here is from genome assembly GCA_044370475.1 of Bacteroidia bacterium. Classification (GTDB taxonomy): domain Bacteria; phylum Bacteroidota; class Bacteroidia; order UKL13-3; family UKL13-3; genus B1. The sequence continues at coordinate 580 of JBILVK010000234.1, read as the reverse complement.
ATGTTCTTCATCAGACTATATGAATAAAGCAGAGTTTGTTTTGACTAATTCTTGCGGGGATACAATTATTACAAAACGAGAAGAGTATAGATGTGCAAGCAACTATTGTGTTGATGATTTTAAACTATTTCCGCATTCTTCTGATACAGCTTGGTTGGTTCAAACAGGTGGGGCATTTAAGCTGTTTAAGATTACAAGGCAATTAATATTAATACCTGTGTTAAATTTGCCTTCCTTTACTGAGATTGTAGTTGCTATTAGGCAGATGCCAAATGGAAATATTGCATTATTATTTGATAATGCAGGCACAAGTTTAGTTAGGGTTTATAAAACTGATGGTGCAAAGTTCGCTGAATATGATGCCTCACCTAATGCACCTGATGGATTTTGGATAAGTAATTTTTTTGATAAAAAGTTAATTGGACATTCAATTACTGATCCAACTAGTTTTTTAGAAATTAAGTTAAATAATGATGGCCTAATTCAGAGTGATACCATTCTAGCGAACTCACCTAAAATCTTGTATCCTAATTTATATTGTTTCTCAGAAGAAATACCAGGCGGACACCTATATGTTTCA
>JBILVK010000100.1:0-10267 GCA_044370475.1 Bacteroidia bacterium | reverse complement strand
GTCTTGCCAGTACCGGCAGGACCAATAGCAAAGAGGATATCGTTTTTTTGCATCAAGCTAACCATTTTCTTTTGGTTAGGTGTTTTGGCTTTAATTACCTTAGCATGGTTGCCATACAAAATAATATCGCTGGTATCGCCATTTTCTTTTGCTTGTTCCTTGCTCAAAGGTTTTTCACTTAATCCGCTTAAAATGCCCTCCAATTGGGGAGCACTTATACCGCCATAGCGCTGTATATGCGCCAACATATGGTCAAATTTCTCCTCAAACAGCTCAATATCATGCTTGCTTCCGCTCAACATGATTTGATTGCCGCGGGCAACAATTTTGAGTTGCGGAAAGTGTAATTCAAAGGTTTTTAGGTTTTGATTATGAACGCCAAATGCCTCTGCAGCATCAAGATGTTCAAGAAAGATTTCTTTGCTATTCAAATTGTAGTGTACTTGCTGTTAATTTGTACGAAAATAAGAAAAGAAATTGAACTCTGTTATCACCTTTATTTCCGATTATGGAATAGGTAGTCCATACACTGCTATTATGCAGGGTTCGGCGCAATCTTTGATACCCGAGGCCAAAGTGTTTGAGATATCTCACCATATCCCTAGCTTCGATTTGGGTCAGACCGCCTTTATCTTACGCAATGTGTATGCATCTTTCCCCAAAGGTAGCTGCCATATTATCTGTGTAGACACCAATGTTTCCGTGCATAAACAGGCGTTATTGGTAGAGCATAACGGACATTTTTTTATTGGTGCCGACAATGGCATTTTCTCCTTATTATTTGATGAATTGCCCACCAAAGTGTATCGCATTTTAGATGCTCAAAATGGAGAAAACGACTTGTTTCCAGAGAAAAATATCTTCTTGCCTTTGGTGGTAAAATTCTTGAAAAAAGGAGATTTAAAGGGTCTGGCCGAACCAAGCACGGTTGAAAATATTAAAACAAGCATTCATCCTACCATTATAGACAATGGCCTCAATGGATCTGTGATGTATGTAGATGGATTTCAAAATGCCATCACCAATATTCACCGCTCTTTATTTGAAAAGGAGAGGGCGCAGAGGAAATTTAGGGTCTACTATTGGGGCAAACATTTTATCGATCAAATTAATACCCAATTTCATTCAAACGATGCTGGTGATGATGTCTTGCTCTTTAGCGAAAATGGCTTCCTCATGATTGCCATTCATAAGGGAAAAGGCGCGCAATTGCACGGACTAAAAGCTGGTTCAAAAATTGTGATAGAATTTGAAATGGAAGAAGGAAACTAGTCGTTTCCTTCCCCTCTTTTTAAGCTGTATTTTTCTATTTTATTGTAGAGGTGACTTCTTTGAATGTCTATCTCAGCAGCTGTTTTGGCTACATTCCATCCATTCTTTTTAAGTTTCTCTTCAATAAAAATGCGCTCAACATATTCTTTAAAATCTTGTAAGGTGCTAAAGCGCTCATAGATAGATTTCTCTTCGTCTCTTGCGTTGATAGGACTTGCAAATTTTTGAATATCTTCTAGGGTAATGCGTGGCTGACCAAGGATTACCAAGCGCTCAACAATATTGCGGAGCTCGCGAATATTGCCACTAAAGTTCAATTTTTTAAACTCCTCTAAGGCTTGTGGTAGGAATGCTTTTCTAGGTAAACCGCCATCTTCGCATACTTCCTTTACAAACTTTTCTGCCAATAAAGGAATATCATCTCTGCGCTCATTTAAAGAAGGAACATGAATTAAGATAACACTTAACCTGTGGTATAAGTCCATACGGAAGTTACCTTTTTCAATCTCCTTTAACAGGTTTTTATTGGTTGCCGCAATCACCCTCACATCAACGTCTATGTCTTTCTCTCCACCTACACGGGTAATTTTATTTTCTTGCAAGGCACGCAAAACCTTTGCTTGTGCAGATAAGCTCATATCACCTACCTCATCCAAGAAAATAGTGCCATTATGAGCTTGCTCAAACTTTCCAATTCTTTGTTTAATGGCAGATGTAAAGGCTCCTTTTTCGTGACCAAATAATTCGCTTTCTATTAATTCGGTTGGTATAGCTGCGCAATTCACCTCAATCAAAGGATTCTTAAATCTTAAACTCTTTTCATGAATCCAACGTGCCACCAACTCTTTACCAGTTCCATTTTCACCTGTAATTAATACACGTGCATCTGTTGGAGCAACTTTATCAATGGTGTCTAAAATATTCTTGATAGCAGGAGACTCTCCAATGATATCACGCGTTTTAGAAGCCTTTCTGCGAAGCACCTTGGTTTCAACCACCAACTCTTTTCTATCGATGGTGTTTCTTAATGTAATGAGCAATTTGTTTAAATCGGGTGGCTTCACAATAAAGTCGAACGCCCCCTTTTTAGTTGCCTCTACTGCCATTTCAACATTGCCATGACCAGATATCATCACAAAAGGAAGGTCCTCGTCTATTTCCTTCGCCTTTGTTAACACCGTCATGCCATCCATTTTAGGCATTTTTACGTCGCACAGAACCGCATCGTACTCCTCATTTTCAATTTTTTGAAGTCCCTCTTCTCCGTTTGCAGCCTCATCTACTTGGTAACTCTCGTATTCCAGTATCTCACGTAAGGTGTTTCGGATTGCTTTTTCGTCGTCTATAATAAGTATTCTGGCCATAATAATAATTGCTAGGGTGTAAAAGTGGGTTTTTTTGGTTTCAATTAAAACTTTGTTGATATTTGGTTGATTTTTTATGACAAACGAACTACTTCAAGGTGCATTAGAAAAAGTATTGGGCAAAAAAGCTCAACTTTATGGTTTTCATCACATTGGAGGTGGAGAAGTGAACCAATTTTACAAGGCGCTCACCGATTATGGCGTGTATTTCTTAAAAGTTCACGAATCCAATCTGTACCCCAAATTGTTTCAAAGGGAGCTTTTGGGTTTACAAACCATTCAAAAAACAAATACCATTCAGGTAAACCATGCCATTGGAATTTGTGAAGTTGGTGGGTACGATTTTTTGGTTTTCGAATACATAGAACCTGTTCCATTGAAAGCCAATTATTGGGCAATACTAGGAGAACAATTGGCGCAAATGCACCATCAAACCAACCGCTCATTTGGCTTTGTAGAGGATAATTTTATAGGAGTACTTCCTCAAATTAACCACAGAGGGGGTAATTGGGGTCAGTTTTACGTCAAGAATCGCTTAATACCTAATGTGCGTCGTGCTGCAGATATGATGCTCCTAGATGCGTCAATTATCTTAAAGTTTGAACAGTTTTTTAAACTGGTAGAGTTTGCTTTCCCAGAAGAAGGTCCGGCTTTGCTTCATGGCAATCTTTGGACAGAGAATGTATTGGTAAGCACAGATGGCAATCCCATGCTGAGTAATCCTTCGGTTTATTTTGGACACAGGGAAATGGATTTAGCCATGACAAAAATGGTGGGCAGTTTTCCTTCCGCATTTTATAAAGCCTACCACGAGACTTTTCCATTAGAAAACGATTGGGAAATACGCTTAGAGTTCGGACAAATGTATTATGCCCTCATCAACCTCAATACTTACGGCTATCCTTACCTGAACGAGGTAAAACAAAGACTTAATAGGTGGGTTTCTTAGTTATTTATATAACTCAATTGCATCCAAGGTATTTAGCAACAAACCCACACGGGTCATAGGGCCAACGCCTCCTGGTACCGGAGTAATCCAACTGCATTTAGGAGCTACATTTTCAAAATCCACATCTCCTTTTAAACGGTATCCACTTTTCGCAGTAGCATCTTCCACACGGGTAATGCCCACATCAATAACCACTGCACCTTCTTTTACCATATCTGCCTTTAAAAACAATGGAATTCCCAAGGCTGCAATCACAATATCTGCCTGTAAAGTAAATCCTTTTAAATCCTTAGTCTTGCTATGGCAAACCGTAACGGTGCAGTTTTTTTGCAACATCAATGCACTCATAGGTTTTCCAACAATATCGCTGCGCCCAATTACCACACAATGCTTGCCCGTAGTTTCAATGCCGTAAAATTCCAATGTTTTAATAATACCATAAGGTGTAGCAGGCAAAAAGGTCCTTAAGCCCTTAAACATCATTCCCACATTCATGGGATGAAATCCATCCACATCTTTTTTATAACTAATGGTTTCGGTAATTCTCTTTTCGTTGATATGCTTTGGCAAGGGCAATTGCACAATTAACCCGTCAATATCGGGGTTGTTGTTTATTTTTATTACTTCCTGAACCAACTCCTCTTCCGTGATACTGGCGTCGAAACGCAATACAGTAGAATCAAAACCTACCTCCAAGCAATCTTTTTCTTTGGCAGCAACGTAGGTCATACTAGCTCCATCTGCACCCACCAAAATGGCTGCTAAATGTGGCGCTTTTTTACCTGCCGCTTTCAATTCATCAACCTTGGCTTTAATTTCAAGCTTAATGTTCTTAGAAACTTCGTTGCCGTTAAGTAATTGCATCATATAAAATATAGGTTAAGGGTATTTGAATATTTTTTCGCCACAAGAATAATAAATATAGCCAAAATAAAACCTGAGTTATCTCAGGATATTGGCTCTTAATCCAATTTCAATACCGCCATAAATGCAGATTGCGGAATTTCTACCGAACCAACCTGACGCATTCTTTTCTTACCCTCTTTTTGCTTTTCTAACAACTTACGTTTACGCGAAATATCCCCACCATAACACTTAGCTGTTACATCTTTTCTTAATGCTTTAATTGTTTCGCGGGCAATTACTTTAGCTCCAATACTGGCTTGAATTGGAATTTCAAATTGATGTCTCGGAATCAACTCCCTTAGCTTTTCGCAAATTCTTTTCCCAAAATCATATGCCCTTTCCCTATGTATAATGGCCGATAAGGCATCTACATTGTCTTTGTTCAATAAAATATCCAATTTTACCAAATCAGATTCTACATAGCCAATTGGATGGTAATCGAATGAAGCATATCCTTTAGATATAGTCTTTAATTTGTCGAAAAAGTCAAATACAACCTCGGCCAAAGGCATGTCAAATACCATTTCTACACGGGTAGTGGTTAGGTATTTTTGTTCTTTTAGCGTTCCACGTTTACCTAAGCAAAGACCCATAATTGGTCCAACATAGTCTGCATGGGTAATGATTTGTGCCTTAATAAATGGCTCCTCTACATGCGAAATATAATTGGCATCTGGCAAATCACTTGGGTTATTTACCACATTCATCACGCCCTTATTGTCGTAGCAATGGTAACTTACGTTTGGAACCGTAGTAATTACCGTCATCTTAAACTCACGCTCCAAACGTTCTTGGATAATCTCCATGTGCAACATGCCCAAAAATCCACAACGGAAACCAAAGCCTAGTGCTGCCGATGATTCGGGCTCAAAGGTTAGAGAGGCATCGTTTAATTGAAGCTTGTACATGCTTTCTCTTAACTCCTCAAAATCTTCTGTATCTACAGGGTAAATACCCGCAAATACCATGGGCTTCACCTCCTCAAATCCTTTTACATTTTCTGCTGTGGGTCTATCAACATGGGTAATGGTATCTCCAACTTTTACCTCACGTGCTTCTTTAATACCCGATATAATATAGCCTACATCTCCCGCAGATATTTGGGCGCGTGGTTCTGGGTTCAGTCCTAAAATGCCAACTTCATCAGCAAGGTATTCGCTGTTATTCGACATAAATTTAACCTTGTCGCCTTTCTTAATTACGCCATCAATTACCCTAAAATAAGCAATAATGCCTCTAAAAGAATTGAAAACAGAGTCGAAAATTAACGCCTTTAAGGGTGCACTGATATCTCCTTTTGGCGGTGGAACACGTTTTACAATGGCTTTTAGAATATCACGAACCCCAGCACCTGTTTTGCCACTAGCCCTTAAAATATCTTCGTAATCGCATCCAATTAAATCTATAATTTGATCGCTCACCTCTTCTGGCATCGAGTGTGGTAGGTCAATTTTATTAAGAATTGGAATAATCTCCAAGCCCTGATCTATGGCCAAATATAAATTGGAAATAGTTTGTGCTTGAATACCCTGACTAGAATCCACAATCAATAAAGCGCCATCGCAAGCTGCAATAGAACGCGATACTTCATAACTAAAATCTACGTGACCTGGAGTATCGATGAGGTTTAGTTTATATTTTTTACCATCTAATTCATAGTCCATCTGAATGGCATGACTCTTAATGGTAATGCCTCTTTCCCGCTCTAAATCCATGTTATCAAGCAATTGCGCTTGCATTTCCCTTTGGGTGGTGGTATTGGTATATTCTAAAAGCCTATCTGCTAAAGTGCTTTTACCGTGATCAATATGTGCTATGATACAAAAATTTCTAATATGGTCCATCGGCGCGAAAATAAACAAATTTGGCCTTATTCTTGCGTAAGTTTTTTAACAATGAAACAATCTTTAAAAATCCTGCTAATTTTGTTTAGCTCCTGCGTAAAACCGAGTTATTATAAAACACAGGAAACCACCTTGAATGCGCTTTACCAAAATGATTATGCCAAAAGCGCAACAGAATTAGAAAAAAACAGCTACTTAAAAGAAAGTTATAACCAAAATCTTTATAAAATAGAAAAAGGCCGACTCTTATTTTTAATGGGGAAATATGAGGAAGCTTCAAAACCACTTATTGAGGCAGAATTAAGTATGGAAGATTGGAAAACCTTTCATTACCGCAACACAAAAGGGGAGAGCACCTATCTAATGGATAACAGATATACCACAGATGGCAGTCCAATTCCGCCTCATTCCTCCGTAACAGGTGATTATTTCAACCAAAATTCGTCGAAAGTTAGAGGCAGCTACGGGTATGCAACTTCCGCAAGTTTTAAATCGCCCAGAAAGCTCAATTTTGTTTGCAACGATTATGAGCGCCCCTTAATAAACTTTTATGTAGGTTTATGTGGTGTAAAATTGCAAAACGATATGCCTTTTGTAGAAGCCAAAAGGCTAGATTTGGTGATGCAAAACCTCGATACCAGAAAGTTTCCTATGAATCCTGGTCCAGTAGCCTATGCCACAAATCCTTTTATTCCGATTACTATTGGTATTTTTTACGAATCTATGGGCGATTACAACAATGCTTTAATAGCCTATGAAAAAGCAATTGCTTGCTTTGAAAACAAATACTGTTATGCGCATTATGGGGTAAAAATGCCCAATCAATTATTGGTGGATGTGCTTTCACTTTTAAAAATTATGGGATTTGCAGATAAAATTGAATCTTTCACTAAAAAATATCCATCGGTTCGAGCCGAAAAAAGCGAAATTTTAAATTCTGCTATTTTAATTTTGGAGGAAGGCTTTGTGCCGGCAAAAGACCAAGAAATAATTTGGTACTATGATGGGAAACCTTCAACACAAAAAATTAAAGGCTCCAAAGCGCAAAGTCAATCCACCAAAAAAACCAGGGTTATCATTCAAAACCAACACAACAAGGGCGCCAATGCTAGCATTGGTTTGAACCAAAATAGGCTTAATGCAACTGTGATTATGAATATGGATTATGCCATGAATGTGGTTATGAAGGAGCGAATTGCTTTAGAGGATGAACCGCACAGTTCAAATGTAAATGGTTCTATGAATAGTAATATCCTAAATAATGACACCAGAAATTGGCAAAACCTTCCCTCAAAAATAAGCTATTGTCGTGTGCCATTGAGCAATGGAAATAACAACTTGGTGGTTAATTACCAAAGCACCTCTGGCCAAAAGAAACAGCAAATTGCAAGCATTTCAAAAAAAAACAAAACCCAAGTTTTGCACTTTTTTCTTAATTGATTTTCGCTATTTCCTATTACTTTCGCAATATGTTGTTAAGTATTTTGGGGCAAACGCCACCGGCATGGGTGGTTGTACCTTTTGTTTCTTTGTTGCTCATGATTGCTACTGGTCCGGTTTTGTTTCCCAAAATTTGGCACCATTACTATAAACATATAAGCATTGTTTTAGGTTTGTTGGTGGGAACTTATTACGTGGTTGTTTTGAATAACCTGGTATTGCCGCTCGAAACTTTGGCAGAATACTTGTCGTTTATTAGCCTGCTCACCATTTTATATATTTCTAGCGGCGGCATCTTCTTGTTTATGGATGTGGAATCTAAAGCTTGGGTCAATATTTTATTCCTTTTTGCAGCAGCGGTATTCACCAATATTATTGGTACTACAGGGGCTTCGGTACTTTTTATCAGACCCTATATGCGTATCAATAGGTACAGATTAAAGCCTTACCATATTGTATTTTTTATTTTTATTGTTTCTAATGTGGGTGGGTCTTTAACGCCCATTGGCGATCCTCCCTTGTTTATGGGATTCTTAAAAGGTGTGCCTTTTGCTTGGACCATCCAGAATTTGTTGGGACCTTGGCTGATAGCCATAGCAAGTTTGCTAACGATTTTTTACTTTTTTGAAAAGAAAAATACGGCATTAGATGATGTGGATGTGAGCACGCATTATTCCAATAAAATTATAGTCAATGGCAAACGAAATTTCTTCTGGTTGTTCTTAGGTGTAGCTACCGTTTTCCTTGACCCAAACATCATAGACGGCTTGCCATACATAGATTTTCATGGCAAGAAAATTTCTTTTTTACGCGAGCTGATCCAACTGAGCGCCGCGTTTTTATGTTTTAGATTTGCCGATAAAAAAGCGCTTCAAAGTAACAATTTCGATTTTGAAGCCATTAAAGAAGTGGCCTTCTTATTCTTTGGTATTTTTCTTTGTATGATGCCTGCTTTGCAAACCTTGGAGGCTTTTGCCCACCAACAAAAAGATACCCTACACCTTACCCCCAATTTGATTTATTGGGCCAGCGGAATTTTTAGCAGTGTACTAGATAATGCCCCAACCTACTTAAATGTGTTTGCCGTTATAATGTCGAGCGCCGACCTTAGCCTCAATAGTTTTGCCGATGTACAGAAGTTTATGCAATCTTCGCAGTTAGATTTATTGATGGCACTTTCTGCAGGAGCTGTGTTTTTTGGAGCCATGACCTATATAGGTAACGGACCAAACTTTATGGTAAAAGCCATAGCAGAGCAAACAGGGGTTAAAATGCCCAGCTTTGGTAAATATATTTGGAAGTTTAGTATCCCTATCTTATTGCCAGTTCTGATACTGGTTTGTTTGGTGTACTTTATTTAATTTAATTTGTAGCCAGATTATGCTAAACGGAAAAAAAATAGTTGTGGTTTTGCCTGCCTATAATGCGGCAAGAACCTTAGAGAAAACCTACCTAGAAATCCCATTTGAGATTGTAGATGAAGTGATTTTGGTAGATGATGCCAGCAAAGATGATACTTCCGAATTGGGCAAAAAAATTGGGATACGACATGTAATAAAGCACGAAGAAAACAAGGGATATGGGGGCAATCAAAAGACTTGCTACAACAAAGCTTTAGAGTTAGGGGCAGATATTGTAATAATGTTGCATCCAGATTACCAATACACCCCAAAGCTTATTATGGCCATGAGCAGCATCATCGCCAATGAGGTGTATCCAGTGGTATTTGGTTCAAGAATTTTGGGCATGGGTGCGCTAAAAGGAGGGATGCCTATGTATAAATACATCTTTAACCGCATGCTTACTTTGTTCCAAAATATTATGTTGGGACAAAAATTATCTGAATACCATACTGGCTATAGGGCCTTTAGCGCCGAGGTTTTGCGTGCCGTGCCTTTTGATGTATGCAGCGATGACTTTGTGTTCGACAATGAAATTACCGCCCAAATTTGCATGAAAGGTTACGAAATTGCCGAGGTTACTTGTCCAACCAAATATTTCCCCGAAGCCTCTTCCATCAATTTTAAAAGAAGCAGCATTTACGGACTAGGCGTTCTATACACGAGCTTAATTTACCGCCTCCAAAAATGGGGCCTCGGTAGCTTTCATATTTTTAAAGGCTAAGTCAAATAAACTTTTTATTGGCTTAAAAGCATACCTACATTAAAAAACTAGGGCATTAAAATTTTTGGTGGCTTAATAGCATACCTGCATTAAAAGGCTAAGGCTTCAAACTTCTTAGTGGCTTAATTACTTCCCTACCTTTAAAAGCTAAGACAAATTAATTTCTTATTGGCTTAAAAGCATCCCTACATTAAAAGGCTGAGGCAGTAAAATTTCCTTGCAAATTTTGTGAAATGAGGAGATGAACCTGTATAAAAAATCTAACCTGAAACAGGGTCACAAAGAAGAAAAGGGATAAACTTATTTAGCTTTTAAAGGCACAAAAACCTCTGTTTTGTCCCAATGGAAAATCATTGGAAAAACACCAC
>JBILVK010000233.1:0-2715 GCA_044370475.1 Bacteroidia bacterium | reverse complement strand
TGGTTGCTCTTAACATCCTTATTATTCTAGGCTTGGTAAACTATAATATATACCAAAAGGAGAAACAACTAAAAGAAGGTAAACTCATTTTGTTAAAGCTTGTCCCAGTTGATCCACGCTCTTTAATGCAAGGCGACTATATGCAACTTAGCTATGAAATTGCCGAGAATTCTTACGAAGAAAATATGCCCAAAAGAGGCTATTGTGTAGTGCGTTGCGACTCTGCAAATATTGCCACTTTTGCCCGACTCCAATCAAACCTTGAACCCCAAAATCCAGGTGATTATTGTATACCATATACCAAACAATCAGACAACTCTATCTCCATTGGAGCATCCAGCTATTTCTTTGAAGAAGGAAGCGCAGACAAATTCGAAAATGCCACATACGGCGCCCTCAAAGTAGACCAAAAAGGCCACAGCCTCCTAATAGGCCTCTGCAACCCCACCGGCCACCTCATCGAACCCTAAATGAAGTATGAAGTATGAACTATGAAGTATGAATTAAGAGGTAAGAATTAAGAGTGAAGAATTAAGAGTGAAGAATTAAGAGTTAATGCTAAATAATAAAAAATAGAAAAAACTCTTCACTCTTAATTCTTCACTCTTAACTCCATCCCAATTTCATAAATAAAAAAAGCCAGCTGCCAGCCGCCAACAGCTAACAGCTAACAGCTAACAGCTAACAGCTAACAGCTAACAGCTAACAGCTAACAGCTTAAAACAACCGCCTCCTTATGTATCTTCTTCACCAATCCCTGCAAAACCGCACCCGGACCACATTCTACAAACTCCGTAGCACCATCAGCCACCATCGCCTGCACCGACTGCGTCCACTTTACAGGAGCCGTTAATTGCGAAACCAAATTCTTCTTAATTTCATTCACATCCTTCACCGCACAAGCTACATAGTTTTGATAAACCACACAGATTGGCTCATGAAAAGTAGTGGCCTCAATGGCTGCTTCCAACTCAACACGTGCAGGCTCCATTAAAGGCGAGTGAAAAGCTCCACCAACCTGCAATACCAAGGCACGCTTGGCACCCGCAGCTTTTAATAACTCACAAGCCTTATTCACACCTTCTATGCTGCCAGAAATAACCAATTGTCCCGGACAATTATAATTTGCTGCAACCACAATACCATCCGTTACGGTAGCGCAAATTTCAACCACCTTTTCATCATCCATGCCCAATACCGCCGCCATAGTTGAAGGCTGCATTTCACAAGCTTTTTGCATCGCCATGGCACGCGCATAAACCAATCGCAAGCCATCCTCAAACGACAAAACTTTATTAGCAACCAATGCCGAGAACTCTCCCAAACTATGTCCCGCAACCATATCTGGCTTAAAATCCGCCAACGTCAATGCCTTAATAACAGAATGCAAAAATACTGCAGGCTGCGTAACCCGCGTCATACGCAAATCTTCATCCGTGCCATTAAACATAATATCCGTAATCCTAAAACCCAATATCTCATTCGCCCGCTCAAACAAGGCCTTCGCCTCCGCATTGTTATCGTACAAATCTTTACCCATCCCAACAAATTGGGCTCCCTGACCAGGGAAAATGTATGCTTTACTCATAATTATTTTTTATGTTTCAATATTAAGAAAATTCTGTAAAATTTATCGGTTCAGACCAAAAATGCTTATCCAAAATACAAGAACAAATTAGCGCCCAAAATGAGGATAAAGAACCCCATATCTTAGCCAACCTTCCCACACTTGCTGCGTTAAAAACATGGCCACACTATAGCCAATTAAGGCCACATGAAAAACCTTAGGCATCAATCGGTCTGAACCAAACGCCATTTTCACGCGCTCAAAATACAGCGGAAAGCACATGCCGGCCACCAAAGCAAACCAAATGCTAAAATGTTTATTGGTAAAGCCATGAAAGTACGCATGCTGACTCATTACCAAACCCCAAGCAATAGAAGCAAAAAACAGCGCCCAACTTATTTGATACAACAAAGAATAGCGCTGCTTAAACTCCTTCCAGGTTAATCCAAAAATCACCAACATGGCCCAACCCGGTATGGCAAAATAACGCTCCATTCTGTTAAACCAATCAAACGGAATCTCCCAAGCATCGCGCCAAGTAAACTTCTTGGTATTGATATAACCTTCCACGTCAACGCCCGTTGCCCTAAAGGTATAAGCCTTTGTCATATCGTCAATGGCCATTTGCCAACTGCCATAATAATGTGCATTTTGTGCCATATGCAAGCCAAATCCAAACAATACCATAGCCGCTGCTGGAACCGTTGTTATAGAGAAAATCTTACGTGTATAGATCCACGAAAATCCCAAAGTTGCAATGCCCAAATAAACCGGTTGCTCAAAACTGATATTCACTTCCAATACCATAATAAGCATCAGCATTGCCCATATTCCATGCCGCTTCCCACCAGATTCATAATATAGGTATAAGCCAAAAACATAAATCCATTTCAACAACTCCCCATACAAATGCTGATGCAAATTATCGGCATAACACAAGAAGTAATTGGCCAACCACAAACAAGACGCACCTATCATGGCCTTCTTCTCATCTTGCATCCAATAGCGCAATACATGAAAGATAAAAAAGAAGAATACAACTGCCAATAAACCTGGCACTATCCTTAGCACCGTTTCGTCTTTTGAATTAAAAACTACAGCATAAACCCCTGCCAAAATATTGGGAATAGTAGGGTAGTGCGTATAAG
>JBILVK010000232.1:0-2729 GCA_044370475.1 Bacteroidia bacterium | reverse complement strand
AGATATTGCCCCCTTTAAAGGGAAAGGACATTAATTCAATTTATAATGGCATAGACCCTTTGATGGAGTTTAAGCCTGCCTTTATTGATGTTACCTACCACCGCGAGGAGTTTGTGTTGCGCAAGAGAAAAGATGGTGGTTTTGACAAGGTGTATACCCGTAAAAGACCTGGTACTGTGGCTATTTGCGCGGCACTTATGAATAAGTATCATATAGATACCGTGCCTCATTTAATCTGCGGTGGATTTAGCAAAGAAGAAACAGAGAATGCTCTTATCGATTTGCATTTCTTAGGAATAGACAATGTATTGGTATTGCGTGGAGATAATATTAAGAACGAAGCCAACTTTGTGCCAGAGCCAGATGGAAACAAGAACTCATTGGAACTGTTGCAACAAGTTGTAGCTATGAACAATGGAAAGTATATTGATGAGGAGTTAGAGAATGCTTCAAATTCTGATTTCTGCATTGGTGTTTCTGGTTATCCTGAGAAACATTTTGAGGCACCCAACATGCCAAGCGATATGAGGTGGTTAAAGCAAAAAGTTGAAGCAGGCGCAGAGTATATTGTTACCCAAATGTTTTTTAATAATCAGAAGTATTTTGAGTTTGTAGATACTTGTAAATCTATGGGCATTAACATTCCAATTATACCAGGATTAAAGCCTATCACAACCAAAAAGCAATTAACGGTTCTTCCTAAAATATTCCATATTGATATGCCAGAGGATTTGGTTCTTGCAGTTGAAAAGTGCAAGGATGATAAAGCGGTTAAGCAAGTGGGTATTGAGTGGGCCATACAACAAAGTAAGGAGCTAAAAGCCGCCAAGGTGCCTGTATTGCATTACTATACCATGGGTGTAAGTGAAGTTACTAAGGCAATTGCCTCACAAGTTTTTTAGTTGGCAAATTTTTTATGAGTTTTGATATTCAACCCTGGATGGGCCGAACCGAGTTATTGCTTGGTCAGGAACAATTACACAAGTTAATCAATTCGAATGTTTTGGTAGTTGGCTTAGGTGGTGTTGGTGGAATTGCCGCAGAAATGATTGCGCGAAGTGGGGTTATGGAAATGACCATTGTAGATGCCGATACCGTTGATGCTACCAATAGAAACCGACAAATTCCTGCTTTAAAAAGTACCGAAGGAAAAGTAAAAGCTGATGTATTGGCAGAGCGTTTATTAGATATTAATCCCGACCTTAAACTGCAGGTAATTCCAGAATATTTTAGGGATAATTTAACCTTTGAGGTGTTAGACAATAACAAGTTTGATTATGCCTTGGATTGCATAGATACCTTATCGCCAAAAGTGTATTATATTAAGGCTTGCATAGACAGGGGAATTCCTATTGTAAGCAGTATGGGCGCGGGATCTAAGATGGATCCTACCATGGTAAGGGTGGCAGATATTTCTGAAACCTATAATTGTCATTTGGCCAGATATACTAGAAAATACTTGCACCGATTAGGTGTTTATAAAGGTGTAAAATCTGTTTTTTCTGCAGAGCCGAGGTATACCAATTCGCAATTGATGTTGATGCAAGCAAGGAATAAGAAATCGGCACCAGGTACTATTAGTTATATGCCAACGGTGTTTGGATGCACTGTGGCATCAGTAGCCATAAGGGATTTGTGTAGCCGTTAAGCTATTTTGTTTTTTGAAAATAGAATAGGATTTTGAGCGAAGCAGATAAGATGCGGTACGATAAAAAATTTCTTATTTTGATGAACCAATTTCTTTCTCTTAGGTAAACATCGGTATCAATTTTGGTGGCATCTTTTTTAAGCAACACGTTTATTTGATGGAGGCATTCTTGCTGAAAGGGTTTATCAAAGATTTCTATATTGCATTCTGTGCTTCCAAAATCACTTAAGTAGTTTAGGTTATATGAGCCTATGCTCATCCATTGATGGTCTACAAAGGCTAATTTAGCATGCAGCACACTGGGTTGCCATTCCCAAATTTCTACACCCGCTTTGAGTAGGTCGGAATAGAAAAAATGAGATGCATGTTTTACTAATCCCACATCAGAAATTGAGCCCAAAACCAACCTCACTTTTACCCCTCTATGGGCTGCACGTTTTAAGATGCGTTTTAAAGCAGGTGAGGGCACAAAATAGCTTGCAACAATCAGAATTTCCTCCCGCGATTTTCTGATGTTTTGTCGGTATTGTCTACTAATTCCAAACTTGGCAAATAACCAATAGTTCTGCAATACCCTAGCTTTAACAAGGCCTGTAGGAATATTGTAAACAAGCTTTTCTTTGTCTGATTTACTTAAAGGCAAAATACCATTTTCAATTTGCAGGCAAATTTTTAATAAATCTTTTACGGTATTTCCTTCTATGCGCACGGCAAAATCTAGCCATGTTTTATGATTGCCGAAATGACTGTAATGGTCGGAAATATTAATGCCACCCAATAAGGCAATTTGCTCATCGAATACCATTATCTTATGGTGTAAACGAATACCAATATGGTAGCGAAAGGCGAGTTTAAATCGGGAGAAAAATTCGATTTTCGCGCCATTTTGTTTGAGTGCAGTTTCCCAAGAGGATGGAAAATCTTTGCTGCCAAAAGCATCTAAGTATAGGAAGATTTTTACCCCTCTTTTTGCAGCATCTAATAGTTCATCATAAACCCTTTTACCTGTTGTGTCGGGGTCGAAAATATATACCTGAAAGTAAATGGATGAATTGGCTTGACGTATGCGCGTAAGAAGGTC
>JBILVK010000231.1:0-2743 GCA_044370475.1 Bacteroidia bacterium | reverse complement strand
TAAAGTGATTAAGGAATAAGCCAGCCCTTAACAGCGTGCAAGCGCCATAACCCTGCCGCAGGCGCAACACAGGGTTACGAGCGCCTGCACGCAAACCGTTAGCGGTCATTGTAAAACGACACCCTACAAATGAATGAACTAAAATTAAAGCAATCGTTTGACAAGTATTTTGAAGCACCACTTGAAGTTTGGAAAGGCTTCACGGATCTTTGCGATGAAGTAAAATTTAAAAAAAATGAGACAATAAAATCAACAGGACAAACTGAAAAAAATGCCTATTTTATTTTAGAAGGTGCTTGTGGCGTTTTTCTTTGGAAAGAAAACAACTTTGTTTGTTTAGACATTGTGTTGGAAAATAATTTTTTTGCAGACCATATGTCCTTAATAACCGAACAACCCTCTCCACTCGAAACCCTTGCACTTGAAAACACCACAGCCTTAAAAATTACTGCGACCAACATAGCAAAACTAAAACAAAGTCCTTTCGGAAATATTTTGTTTTTATTAGGTGCTGAAAATTCCTTTGTAGAAAAGCAACAACAACAAATAGACCTTTTGACCAAAACAGCCGAACAACGCTATGAAGAATTGATGTGTAAAAACCCAGAGTTAATACAAAGAATAGCCCAAAAACATATTGCTTCTTATTTAGGGATTACAACTCAAAGCCTCAGCCGAATAAGAAATAATAGATAGCATTTCATTTGTTACCAAAGGGTAACTTTTTGCCAGAACATTGATATTACCTTTGCCCCTTCATTTAACAAAAAAGGTAAAAATATGAAATCAATTGCAGTATTACTATTTAGCTTGGCAATTAGCTTAACAGCACAAGCACAAAGTAAAAATGAAATTCAAAGAAAAGGACTTGTATTTGGCTTTTCAACAGGCATTGCAAATTCGAACTTGAATTTTCCAACCAAAAATCAAAACAATACAAATCTTGCATTAAATTGGAAAGTAGGTTATCTGTTAAATCCGAAATTTGCATTATTGCTAAATGGAGCAGTATCAATTTATGAATACGATTTGACAGACCGAAAAAAATTAAGAGACTTTGGTGGTATTTTTCCGTCTGCTCAATATTTCGTGACAGACAAATTTTGGGTATTAGGCGGAATTGGAATAGGAACTGATGCCCCAGTTTTTTATGACATAAAACCCGAAAATACAGTTGAAACTGAATATTATTCAGGATTAGGTTTAATTTCAAGTGTAGGTTATGAAGTTTATCGCAAAAAGAATTTTGCAATAGATTTTCAAGCTCGAATCAATTATAATAATGTAAATTTACCCATTGGTAAAACCAATGGATTTACAACTGCCTTACTTTTAGGAATTAATTTTTATTAAAATCTTATGAATTTTATTTTCAACAACTCAATAAAGATACTTTTAGGATTACTGTTTTCAGTAATCCTATTTCACATTTGTATTATTTCTAAAATTATTCCATACAATATTGCTTGGGGAGGCAGACTTACAAACGACAATGAAATGTACGTTTTTGAAACCATTTCAATGCTTATAAACGTATTTTTATCTTGGATACTATTAATGAAAGGCAATTTTGTAAAATTCAAGTTTTCAGAAAATGCAGTAAAAATAATTTTATGGACTTTCTTCGGTTTATTTATATTAAACACAATAGGAAATATTTTCGCAAAGACAAGTTTTGAAAAGTTTTTTGCAATTTTGACAGGATTATCCGCAATATTAATATGGAAGATTTTAAAAAAGGAAGAAACAACAAGCCACTAACAGCAATAAATGAAATTGACAGTTTAGTGGTTAAATAACCTTGTAATCTTAGTAAATTCAATACTACCAGACTGTTTTGCACTTCAAAATCGCACCTTATTGAAGCTGCAAAATTTAATGCCTCACTGTAAAAACCGAAAAACACAAAATATGAATTCATTAAAAAGACCTTGGACAAATTTAATTTTAGCACCAATTTGGTTCTTAATCAATATTGTTGTCGCTTCAATTTACTTTGGAGGAACGGGTATCAATGAAAGCGACATTCCATCCAAAATTACTGAAAACACAACATTACTAATTCTTATTACTCAAGTTTTCTTACTTTCTACTCTCTTGATAACAACACGAAAAGACGGATTCAATATTTTAAGAAATGGTTGGCAAACTGACAAAACAAAACTGCCAAAAGATGTTTTGGGAGGAGTAATATCTGGAGCAATTATAGCGACATTATACATTTACATATTTTCACCTTTGCAGTCTTATTTGCAAATAAACATTGGCGACTATGTCCCAGCAGGCGAAACAATGACTGCACTTGGTAAACAGACAATACCATTTTTTATTGCTAATGTTCTTTTGGCACCGTTTGTTGAAGAGAGTTTATTTAGAAACTATAGCTTAACAAGATTTTTAGAAAATTACAGCCATACAAAAAGTATCATTATGACCGTTATAATGTTTGGTTTACTTCATTGGGTTGGTGGACTTTGGTATATGCTTATGACAGGAATTTTAGTCGGACTTCCGTTTGCCCTAATAGCGGTAAAGAGAAAAAATATTTTATGGGTGTTCATTGCTCATTTGACACTTAACTTGATTGAGTTTATTTATATTACGATAAAAAATTAAACAATTGAAGAAACAACGAACCGCTAATCGAGTAACGCAGGGGAATTTCACCCCTACGTCCTCACGGAACCGTGCTTGATACTCTCGCATCACACGGCTCTTCAGTAATCTGTTTACCCTAAGAATA
>JBILVK010000098.1:0-10489 GCA_044370475.1 Bacteroidia bacterium | reverse complement strand
AACAAACATGATCGAGGATATTGTCGCGAAGGCCTTCGTTGGCAATACCCTGAGCAGTTATTTGCTGCAACATGTACGTTATTTGCTCGTCGCTTATCCGATACATTTTATTGTACCTTTAACGTGTGTAAATCTAAGTTCAACAATACGCGCATTGTCTCCATAAATTGAGCAAACTCATTGATTTTTTCGCTCGCTTTTTCCTTCCCTTGTTTGCTTACCGAATAATATTTTCTTACCCGTTTTCCAATATATTCGACCTCGGTTGTAAGCAAGCCTTCATTTTCCATTGCGTGCAGAGTTGGGTACAATGCACCTTCAGTTAATTGAATGCGGTTTTGGGTTAGGTCTTTTACTTTTTGGGTAATTTCATAGCCATACATCTTTTGTTGATCACACAAAAGTTTTAGGATAATGGTTCTGAGGGTTCCCTTGATGAGTTCTGATGAATAAAGCATGTTTTCGTTTTTACCTCTGCAAACATACATAAAACTCTTAGGTATTGAAATTTATTACATAAGAATCTTGGGTATTGAATGTAATTATATGTTTGTGAGGGGTTTAAATTTTTTTAGGAGTAGTGAGGTCAGAGTTTTGGAGTTAAGAATTAAGCTTTGCCCGCCGAAACTTTAGCGTTGGTGGGAATTAAAAGTTATGATGACAATTGAAAATGCCTAAAAACAGTTGACCAATTTTAGGCACTTAGATTCATATGGATTGCTAAAATACATCTTGAATCTGAGGTTTTGTTTGCTCTTCACTATTAATTATTTACTCATACCTCGTTTTTTATTCATACTTCCTAGTTCTAACTTCATACTTCTTAATTCATGCTTCATACTTCCTAGTTAATTATTTACTTTCGTAAGATGAATTTTTATCCTGTGAACAAACAAAATGGCAAGGCAATGGGCTTGATGTTGTGCCTACTGGTATTACTCTTTGCATCGTGTAGCAGTCCGGATATTGTGATGGTGAAGCAAGATGCCAGTCACCAAGTTGATCCCAACAAGCCACATAAGTATTTGTTTTTTGTGCAGAGCAATAACCAGATCAATAGCAGGGTAGCCATGGATGAGTGCGTGCGCCTCAGCGAATCGCCTTCTTTGCAGGGCTATTTATATACCAAAGGGGAACCGATAAATACAGGTAACCGCGAAATGTGGCGCAATAAAATGAGTCAGGATGGATTTGATTATGTGGTGGTTTTGCGCTTAACCGACACCGCTACTGTGCCCACCTTTGTGAGCGGAGAGGGAAATGTAAGCACTCGCAGTTTTTATGGCGATTACAGCACGCAAATTGAGCCCTATGCCTATAATCCAGGTTACGAACGAGAAAACAAGCTATTCCTAGTTGAAACCAATGTTTATTTTGTAGAAACAGATAAGCTTGTTTGGAGCTGCCAAAGCAAGGTTTATAATCCAACAGATGTAAACGATGCGGTTAAGCAAACAGCGAAAGCGGTTGTTAAGAAAATGAAGCGCTCTGGGTTTATGAAGTGAGGTGGGAGCAAAGATGAAAGCCATTGTTCTTGTTTAAATTTCACGCGGATTTTGGAGATTTACTTTTGATGCAAAATAGATTTCGCGGATTTACTTTTTTTAGATTTCTTAATAAGCCTCCTCTGCGAAATCTTCTTTAATCCAATAATCTGCGTGAATGTTTTTTACCTCACAGTTTTTACCACAAGGGTCACAAAGATTTTACACGAAGCTCGCAAAGCAAACATGGACCTAAGTAACACATAGGTATTATGGTCTATGGTCCATGGACTATCGACAAAGCCAGTCCGCCAGCCGCCACCTAAGCACCAACTTTTATCAGCAAATCAAAACGGTATTTCGCATAAGGTTGCCATGATTCTTGCTCTTGCACATAAGCTTTTACACCTAGAGAATTGCAGATCTTCAGCAATTCATCAGGATGCCAAAATTTGCCCATATCATTCTTGCCCGTCACACTTTGTTTAAGCCACGAACTCATTTTTCGTGGCGAATTATAATACACAAAAAACTTGCGCTGATCAGGAATATCACCCAACAAAATACGCGCCTTTGGCTTCGCATGCTTTACCAAATTTGCAATCACCTCCATACCCTTGTCTTGCGACTCAAAATATTGAAACGAAAAGTACAAACAGATCTTCTCAAAACGCTCCGCCACCTCAAAATTTGACGCATCTCCACACACATAATTTATTGTGGCTTTCTCTCTTTCCCCCTTCGCTCCAACTCCTACATCCACAAGGCCTTGTCTCAAATTCATCTCCTCGTTTTTTCGGTCCGAACCAAGCGCATTTTCCAACGAATTTCTTGCAGAGATATTTGGGATATGGGTGTTGTTATTTGAATCGTTTTGAAGGTTGAGGGGAGTGTTGTTTGTATTCAATTCTTCATTGTTACCACCTGCATTTTTACTGCTTACACCAAGTTCATTTTCTTGCTTATTTGTTGCAGAGATATTTGGGATATGGGTGTTGTTATTTGAATTGTTTTGAAGGTTGAGGGGAGTGTTGTTTGTATTCAATTCTTCATTGTTATCACCTGCATTTTTACTGCTTATACCAAGCTCATTTTCTTGCTTATTTGTTGCAGAGATATTTGGGTTTTGGGTCTTGTTTTTTGAATTGTTTTGAAGGTTGAGGGGAGTGTTGTTTGTATTCAATTCTTCATTGTTATCACCTGCATTTTTACTGCTTATACCAAGCGCGGTTTCTTGCTTATTTGTTGCAGATGTTTTTGTGATTTCTGTGGTACTTCTTGCAACGAAAGCTTTGTTTTTTGTGCTAATTAATAAAGGAGTATTGGTGCTATTTACAATATTGTTTGGTTCGAAACTTTGGGCTTGTTCTATGAGGTTTTCAGAAAAATCTACCCCTACCATATGGTGGCAATAGGGGAGGAGTGCGCGCGATAAAGCACCATTGCCACAGCAAACATCTAGCAAATTATCCTCTTGTTGCAAATCGAGTTGAATAGCTATGCGCGCTGCTATCTTAGTCATCCAAGCATCGTCTAATACTACTCCTCCAATCACCCTGCCCACTTGCAAGGCCGGACCACCAGAGCGTGCTTTTGTTTCCCAAAATTGTTTCCAATCCATATTGCGAAGATAGGTTTTTAGTTATGCTTTGCCCACTGAAGCTTTCTTGCCTACCGAAGCTATAGCGTAGGTAGGAGCGCAGGTGGGAGTTAAGAATTAAGAGTTTAGAATTGAGCTTGTCTTGCCATCTTCCTTCACCGTCTTTGTTCATCGTAGCTTTGGCGAAGATGAAAGCTTAAGCGAAGATGAAAGGAGATAGCTTTATACTTGTCTAAATTTCACGCGGATTATGGAGATTTGCTTTTGATGCAAAATAGACTTCGCGGATTAACCATTTATTAAATGTTCTTTAGAAGCATCATCTGCGAAATCTGCATTAATCCAATAATCTTAGAGCTGTTATTTTACTTCATGTGTTTAAAGGTCACGTAGTTTTTTATGCTTAGCTTTTGATGAGTGAGGAATGGGATTTTGGGTATTACTTTAAGTTTGGTATGAATACTTCCCAACCATAAATTTTATCTTGTGCCTCACTGGCATCGGGGGCATTGGGAACCAACATTAAGTACTTTTGCATGCAATGTATGGCATAGGCATAGCTATTAGTCATTGCTGCAATTAATGCTAAATTGTAGTATGCGGCAGGATAAGAAATAGGGTTGACCGCAATTCCCTTTTCGTAAAATTCAATCGACTGAAAAAAATCGCCACTTTCTGCAAGCTTATTGGCTTGAATAAAATACTTCCTTTGCTCTTCCGACAATTCAGGCTTTTCTGTTAATGTTTGGTATTGGTCGGCTGCTGATTTAAATGCGATAAGCGCAGTTGGAAAATACTGAGTGGCATAATGCTGTTGGATATAATAAAACACATCTGGAAGTTCGAATTTAGCGCAACCAAACTCATGTTCTTTTATTTTGGTATAGACGCTAATATCGTTTCTCCAGGGCGAAAAATACATAACTGGACAGCTTAAAGCATCTTTGAAATATAAAGTAATGGTGTCTATGACAAGTTTAGGATTGGGCTTGGTAAATTGCAAGTATTCATCTGTTACCACCACATTCTTACAGCGTTTAAACTTTACCTTGGTAAGGGTGTTGTAATAAGCCGGATTGGCTCTTTGTATGGTGTTTGCAGATATGTGCCATCTCAATTTTTCTTTTGCTAGCTGATAACTTAAAGTTTGGTCGACTTTGTTAGGTATATAAGGCTTCTGACCATACTTTGCGAAAATTATCGCATCTGAATTTTGTTGTTGTTGCGACATTTTGTTAATGTTCAACGCCATGTCATTTAAGTTGGGAATTTGAGCTGATAATTTGTTGTATGTAAATGGCATCATAAACAAACTGAAATAAATTGAAATTAAGGTTCTCATTTGTCTGATTTTAATAATTGAATCTCATTCATCAATCCTATCTTGAGCGCTATTTGGCTCTTTCAAATCACAAAGTAAAGGTACAAATTTTCCGTATATTTTTATACGCAATTAACCATTTTCCAAATAACTAATAACAGCATCAAAAGAACAAAGAATCTAAAGTTACAGATGCACCGATTAAACTTTTTAGAAAGGGCTTTAAAAGCATCATCTGCGATATCTGCTTTAATCCAACAATCTGCGTTCTGTTTTTCCCACAGAGGTCACAAAGAAATACCAAACAGGAAACAATTATGTATGGACAAAACCCCAAAGACTAAAGACCAACACCCAAAGACTTTCCCTTACCCATGATGGTATTTCTCGCCTTTAATGATGGTGAAGGCTCGATAAAGTTGCTCGCCAAAAATGAGTGGCACCAATTGATGCGAATAAGTGAAATCGGATAAAGATAATTTGCCATTTGCTCGGGCATAAATACTGTCGTCGAACCCATATGCACCGCCAATCACAAAGACCAAATGCTGGGTCTTCATTTGCATTTGCTCAATGTATTCAGCAAATTTCTCACTGCTGTACTTCTTCCCAAATGCGTCTAGTAATATTACCGTATCGGTGGAGGCTAGCTTCTTCATAATTGCTTCTGCTTCCACTTTCTTAATGTTATTGGGTTCGCTGCTCTTGCTATTCACCACTAATAATTCATCATTGAATTTTACGTAGTGCTGAAGACGCTTCATATATTCTGCATAGCCTTCATTCGCAAAGCTTATATGGAGTTTGCCGAGGCGTATGAGGGTTATTTTCATTAGATGTGTGATTAATAGGTGGTTTTTTTTACCACAAAGGTCACAAAGAATTTTACAAAGTCCACAAAGATTTCATGCAGATTACACAATATATTTCACGCAGATTACACAGATTTCTTTTGATACATAATAGATTTCGCAGATTTAACTTTTTTTGAAAAGGCTTTGAAAGTATTATCTGCGAAATCTGCTTTAATCCAATAATCTGCGTGCTTTTTTACTATACAGTTTTCACCACAAAGTACACAAAGATGAACCACAAAGGTACCATGGTCCATCGTCTATGGACTATCGACAAAAAGCTCAGCCTACGCTAAAGCTTCGGCTGACAAGGCCAGAAGCCAGGAGCCTTTTCTAAGCTGCCGGTGGCGTATCTTTCTTCTTCCTGCCGGTTTTTTTGCCAGAAGTACCAATCTTCAACTCACCTGTATTCGCTTCTTTATCGTAATCAATATCTATCGTGTCGCCATCACTCATCTCCATCTTCAACAACTCCTCTGCAATTGGATCTTCCACAAACTTCTGAATGGTACGTCCCAATGGACGTGCACCCAAGTCTGGATCAAAGCCTTTATCAGCCAAAAATTCCTTGGCAGCATCGCTAAATTTCACCTTAAATCCTAAGTCTTCAATACGCTTCAATAACTTGGCTAGGTTCAAATCGAGAATGGTTCTGATAGATGTCCGATCCAACGAAGCAAACACAATTACATCGTCTATTCTGTTTAAAAACTCAGGTGAAAAGAAACGCTTCAAAGCATTCTCTATCACAATCTTCATGTTCTTATCGGCATCCACAGTTTTGCTCGGAGTAGAGAATCCAACCCCACCACCAAAGTCCTTCAATTGCCTTGAACCCAAGTTCGATGTCATGATGATAATCGTATTCCTAAAGTCAACTTTCCTACCCATGCTATCGGTAATAAAGCCTTCATCCAATACCTGCAACAATATATTAAATACGTCTGGATGTGCCTTCTCTATCTCATCCAACAACACCACCGCATATGGCTTCCTTCTAATCTTTTCCGTTAATTGTCCGCCTTCCTCATAGCCAATATAGCCCGGAGGCGCTCCCACCAATCTGCTCACCGCAAACTTCTCCATGTATTCACTCATGTCAATACGTATCATCGCCTCTTCGGTATCAAACAAATACTTGGCAAGTACTTTGGCCATTTCGGTTTTTCCAACTCCAGTTGGACCTAAGAACACGAATGAGCCAATAGGTTTGTTGGGGTTTTTTAAGCCCGCACGGGTTCGCTGTATGGCCTTAGTAAGTTTTTTGATGGCCTCATCCTGACCAATCACTTTTCCTGCCAATTCATTGCCCATGTTGAGCAAACGCTGACCTTCACTCTGGGCAATGCGTTTCACCGGAACACCCGTCATCATCGCTATCACCTCCGCTACACTGTCCTCCGTAACATTGTAACGCTGGGTCTTTGTCTCCTCTTCCCAACGCAATTTTTCGGTCTCCAATTGTTCCAACAAATGCTTCTCTCTATCACGTAACTTGGCAGCTTCTTCGTACTTCTGACTCTTCACCACCTTGTTCTTCTCAACCTTAATATCTTCAATCTGCTTCTCCAACTCAAGAATATTAACCGGCACATGAATATTGCTCAAATGCACACGCGCACCAGCCTCATCCATCACATCAATGGCCTTGTCTGGCAAATGTCTATCGGTTAAATACCTGCTACTCATTTTCACACAAGCTTCTATCGCTTCAGGCTCATAATTTACGCTGTGATGTGCCTCATATTTATCCTTGATATTGTTCAAAATCTCAACACTCTCTTCAGGCGTTGCAGGCTCCACCATTACCATTTGAAACCTACGCTCCAAGGCACCATCTTTCTCAATATATTGTCTGTACTCATTTAAAGTAGTAGCACCAATACATTGAATTTCTCCACGTGCCAAAGCTGGCTTAAACATGTTAGATGCATCCAATGAACCACTTGCTCCACCGGCACCTACCAAAGTATGTATCTCATCAATAAACAAAATCACATCCGGCGATTTCTCCAACTCATTCATCACCGCCTTCATGCGCTCCTCAAACTGTCCGCGGTATTTAGTACCCGCAACAAGTGAGGCCAAATCCAACATCACAATGCGCTTGTTAAACAACACACGCGATACTTTTCTTTGTATAATGCGCAAGGCCAAACCCTCAGCAATGGCAGTCTTTCCCACGCCGGGCTCGCCAATTAAAATAGGATTGTTTTTCTTGCGCCTAGATAATATTTGAGAAACTCTTTCAATCTCTTTTTCTCTTCCAACAATGGGGTCTAATTTTCCTTCCTCACCTGCTTTGGTAAGGTCGCGACCAAAATTATCCAATACAGGCGTTTTAGATTTCACGTCTGTTTTCCTAGGTTCAGGCCTTCTTTCTTCCGGTTGTGAACCAAAAAATTCTTCTTCTTCTGCAGGCATTTCGTTCTTGGTATCGCTGAGATTGCCCTCAACGGCGGCTTTAAAAATTTCATAAGTTATTCCAAACTGACCCAATATTTGCGAGGCCAGATTGTCCTCATCGCGCAATATCGACAGCAGCAAATGCTCCGTGCCAATGATATCTGTCTTAAATATCTTGGCCTCGAGGTAGGTAATTTTAAGTACCTTCTCGGCTTGCTTTGTGAGGGGTATATTCACAAAATTGGTATTGTTGGTGGCAGAACTACGTATATTATCCTCAATGGTTTTCTTTACACGCAATTGATCCACATCCAATGCTTTCAAGGTCTTCAAAGCCTTGCCATCTCCTTCACGTATCAATCCCAAAAGCAAGTGCTCGGTGCCAATATAATCATGGCCCAAACGTATTGCTTCTTCTCTACTGTAAGAGATTACGTCTTTTACCCTAGGCGAAAATTTTGCTTCCATTTTTTTCTATTTTATACTTTTAGAAATGAATATATATCACGCAGATTTATAGGATTATTGGAGATTTCGCAGATACGATTTTAATAGTTCTCCCAAAAAGTTTAATCAGCGAAATCTATTTTGTATCAAAAATCATCTGCAAAATCTGCGTGAAATTTTCTTCTTTTCTATTCCAAATTAACTACAATTTCTACAATTTGTTTCAAAAATTTACACGAACTACAAATGTTCCTTTAAAATTTTATTCAACCACTTTAACATGAATAAGGTGGCAATTGCGGCAATACTCAATAAAACAGCATTCACCAAGAAAAAGTTTGCCTTATTCTCGTATCCATCCCAAAGGGTTGCCAATATACCAGACAACTTATTTCCCAAAGAAGTTGCCAAAAACCAACCACCCATCATTACCGCGGTAATGCGCTTCGGACTCAATTTAGAGACCAAAGAAAGTCCCATCGGGCTTAGAAATAATTCTCCAACGGTTACAACGCCATAGCAAGAAACCAACCACATAGGAGAAACCTTTATGCTGCCATTGCTTCCAACATACACCGCGGCCACCATTACCAAAGTACTTAGTGCCGAAATACCCAAACCCATCGCTATTTTGGTAGCAGTACTGGGCTCCCTGCCGCGTCGGTTCAGCCAGGCAAAAAAGCCCACCACCACAGGCGTAAGCGCTATTACCCAAAACGGATTTATGCTTTGAAACAACTCGGTATTATACAAATAAGAGGCTGTGCCTTCTGCAGGCAATTTTTCAACGGCCATGTTCTGGTAATACACCGGCTTAGCAACCACTTTCTTAGGCTTACCATCTTCCTTAATCACAGAAAAATTCTCGTTATAAGCCGTCACCGTATCGTCTTTATAAACCACCGTTTCGGCCAAATATAAACTGCGTGCTGGCTCTTGTATCACGGCTGGCAACTCGCGGTCGGTATAGTATTGCGCCCATGTGGTTAGCGCTGTGCCGTTCTGTTTAAACACCGCCCAAAACATCACCGAAACGGCCATAATAGATAGCAAAGCGGCAAGCGGACGTTTATCTTCCACCGAAGCTTTCACATACAATCCCACGTAAAACACAATCACCGGTATGGTGGCAAAAATAAAGGCATCGGTACTGTCTGAACCAAATATATTTCCTGGGAAAAACCATGCACCCGCACCCACTGCAATGGCCGGTAAAAATACCTGACCAAAAATGCGCGACAATGGCATGTCCTCGGCCTGCACCGCCTTAATCACATCCACATGGCGGTAATGACGTAGTCCAATTAAAAATGTAGTGATGCCAATAAACATGCCCACGCCAGCCGTTGCAAACGCAGCACCCCAACCATATCTGTTACGCATATAGGCTGCAAATAAATTGCATACACAGGCCCCAATATTAATACCCATGTAGAAGATATTATAACCCGCATCCTTGTGCGCTTTATAAGCAGGCTCGCTGTATAAATTTCCCAGTAAAGTAGAGATATTTGGCTTAAAAAAACCATTGCCAATAATGATTAAAAACAAAGAAACATAGAAGGCCGTCATGCCCGGCAAAGCCAAGCCCAAGTAGCCCAAGCCCATGAGCACCCCACCAATCAAAATTGCGTTTTTATAACCCAAAATCCTATCCGCCAATAAGCCCCCCAAGAAAGGTGTTAAAAAAACAAAAGCAATAAAAGTACCGTAGATATCGGCCGCCTCTTTACGGTCCATGCCCAAGCCACCCTTGTCTATATTTTCGGTGAGGTATAATTGAAAAATACCAATCATTAAATAGTAGCCAAACCGTTCCCACAATTCGGTAAAAAACAGGAAATTCAATCCCCTAGGATGCTTACTTGCCATACAATTTTTATTTGCGGCAAAATAGAAAAAAAACCAATACCCAAGAGAAATAATACACTAAGTAGGAAAAAAGGGTTGCTTCAAATGATTTTCGTAGTTCCTCCTGTGTTAAATTCCTTCTCTAACAGACTCCACTTCCTCCGATATTGTTTTCAAGTCCAATTTCGGTGCTTTAAATGTCTTTAAAAGACTTGTCAATTTTGTATCAATTGCTTCTTTCTCCAGTTCTTTACTCAATTTCAACTTCTCTTGTCTAGGTAATTGTTTTACCATAGAAAGAATTTGTTCAAAAGTTATGTCTATTTGTAATGCGGTTTTCATTTTCATAAAATTCAAACATCTAAATTAAATAAAAAAGTTGAATCCTATGTTTTTTTTATAGCATAACCGCTAACAAATAGTTAAATGAAACCCAAATTGTTTATTAGGCTTCTTCTTTCATATGAGAAATAAATAAAGATAACCCTGCAGTATAGTTGCCGCGCAGTTTTGAGGGGTGAGGGAA
>JBILVK010000097.1:0-10513 GCA_044370475.1 Bacteroidia bacterium | reverse complement strand
ATGTATTCTGCGGCAGCATCAAATTCTATCTGAATGTTTTCTTCTTTTAAACGCGCCCTAATTTGGTCTCTTAAGGGGTAAACATTATCGATGCTGTTTTTGTAAAAATCAGACATTACATGTGGCGTGGTAATAACCTTGCGCATGCCTAATTTTTCAAATCCGCGAAGCAATTCAATACTTTGCTCAATGGTTTCGCAACCATCATCCACGCCAAAAATAAGGTGCGAGTGAAACTCAACCTTGATGGGATTTACAAAAGGTCCATCAGATGTTTCTGATTGACCTTTTGATTTAAATATTTTGCTAAAAATCGACAAATTATGCGTTTTCTAAGAACTCCTTTAGGGAAGCAATATTTGGAACATTCAAAGAATCTACTTTTCTAGCATCTGCCACCAACAAGCTAATCCAATCTAACCTGTGAATGGTTTGGTAAACTGTTGCTAAGTTGAAATTTTCTACGCCTAGTTCAACAATTTTATGGTTTTCAACTTCCAATAAACTTCCTAAAAACTCAAAGCGAGATGCCACACGAGAATTGCTATTTGAATTTAAGAAAAAGAATACCGTATCTAGTGTGCCATAATAGCTTTCTATTACATTGTGGTTGTGCTCAGGCAATACATGTGTAAAGCACTCATGTTTTGCATTCTCTTGAATCTGCTGTGCAAAGCGCGTTGCCACGGCTTCAAATTGTGCATCACTTAA
This sequence comes from Bacteroidia bacterium, assembly GCA_044370475.1. Classification (GTDB taxonomy): domain Bacteria; phylum Bacteroidota; class Bacteroidia; order UKL13-3; family UKL13-3; genus B1. Next base: position 9,802 of record JBILVK010000097.1, on the reverse strand, counting down.
CACCACAAATTTAGATTTAGCTTTACTTTGTATGGTATTAAAAACTTGTTCTGCATCTTCATAATATGGGGTATTGTCGTCAAACAATTTTACCACATCTTTTAACTCAGCCTGTACTTCTTTGCCCATTAATTCACCAAAGATTTGAACCAAATAAGTTAAAGAAAAGCCCAAAGCCATCCTAGGTTGAAAGCCTTGTTCAATCAGATATGTTTTTAGGTTATGTTCTGTTGCCAATGCAGCTAATTTACCTCCACCCGTTAAAATAATCATGGTGCTACCTTTGGCTTTAACTTCTTCAAACATGGCCAAAGTTTCTTCAGTATTACCGCTGTATGAACCAAGAATAACCAAAGTTTTTTCATTTACATAAGCAGGTAAAGAATAATCTGCAATAACCTCTACTGGAATTGGAAACGAGTCCATAAATAAGGTCTTTACAATTCTTCCACCAATGCCACTACCACCTAATCCACCAATTAAAATATTGGAGAATTGATTGGTTGAAAAGCCATGGTTGGTATATTTTTCAATGGCATAATTTATTTGATAGCCAAATTTTTTGAGTGCTTCGTGTTGCGGATTCATATTGTTTATTATTATAATATATTGTTTTCTATTGGGGTTATTTCAAAAGGTTCATTAAGTATTTGCCATATCCACTTTTGAGGTATTTTTTTGCCTCACGCTCCAGTCCGTCTTTATCTAACCATCCCATGCGGTAAGCAACTTCTTCAATACAGCCTATTTTCCAACCCTGACGTTCTTCTATCACCTGTACAAATTGACCAGCTTGCATCAAAGATTCAAAAGTTCCAGTATCTAACCAAGCCGTTCCTCTTTGCAATACGCCAACTTTAAGTTTTCCTTCTGCCAAGTATACCTTGTTTACATCTGTAATTTCTAATTCTCCACGAGGTGATGGCTTAATATTGGCGGCTACTTCAACAATGGAATTGTCGTAAAAGTACAAGCCTGGAACCGCATAACTCGATTTAGGATTTTCGGGCTTCTCTTCAATGCTCAAGGCCTTCATGTTGTCATCAAATTCAACAACACCATAGCGCTCTGGATCGTTCACGTGATAAGCAAAAACAACACCACCCTCAGGGTCGTTATTGCTTTGCAAAAGCTGACTTAATCCAGCTGCATAAAAAATATTGTCGCCAAGTACCAAGGCAACTTTATCCTTTCCTATAAAGTCGGCACCAATAACAAATGCCTGAGCCAAACCATCTGGTGAAGGTTGTTCTGCATATTCAAATCTGCATCCTATTTGCGATCCATCTCCCAAAAGCTTTTTAAACCCAGGAAGATCATGTGGTGTAGAAATAATCAAAATTTCTCTAATCCCAGCAAGCATCAAAGTGCTTAGTGGGTAATAGATCATTGGCTTATCATAAACAGGCATTAACTGCTTACTTACTGCAATGGTTAAGGGGTGTAGGCGAGTTCCGCTACCGCCGGCAAGTATTATTCCTTTCATGTGATGTGGGTTTTTTGTCTTTAGTCGTTAGTCTTTGGTCGTTAGTCTTTGGTCTTTAGGTATTGGTCTTTAGTCTTTGGTGGTTAGTCTTTGGTCTTTACATTGTCTGCCGTAGCTTTAGCGAAGGCAGAGTTATTGGTCTTTACATTGTCTGCCGTAGCTTTAGCGAAGGCAGAGTTATTGGTCTTTGCTTTTTCTGCGGTAGCTTTAGCGAAGGCAGAGTGTTTGGGTATTGGTCGTTGGTTATTTCTGAACAATGTTAGTAAAATGATTTCTAAGTGCATTGATTTTTTTTTGAAGTTTTTCTAGTTTCATTAAAATAGGCTTGTAATCAAAACTAACTACCAAGTTGAGCTCTTTTGAAAGTATTAAAAGACTTTCAACTTCAAAAGCTGAACCCATTGCTATTTCAATGAATCTAATGAATTCTTTTTCTGAGTTTCTTGAACAACCTTCAGCCAAATTTGAAGAAATTGAAATAACTGCTCTACATATTTGGCTAGTAAGTCCATAGATTTCAGACTTTGGTAATTGGTCTTTGAAAATATATACATCTTTGGCCAAATCTATTGCTTCCGTCCAAACGTCTAACTTTCTAAAATTCCGCATGTTATTTTTTTTCTACAAACTAAATCCCAATAACAAAAAACTAATACCAAAGACCAAAAGCCAACGACTAAAGACTACCTCCCTACATACATTTGATCATAGTACTTCGCGTAGTTTCCGCTGGTAACCTCATCCATCCACTCTTGGTTTTCTAAATACCAATTAATGGTCTTTTCAATGCCTTCTTCAAATTGCAAGCTAGGTTCCCAGCCAAGGTCCTTCATAATTTTGTTGGCATCAATGGCATAACGCAAATCATGTCCGGCACGGTCTGTTACATAGCTAATCAATTTCTCAGATTCGCCAGCTTCTCTTCCTAAAATCCTATCTGCTGTTTTGCAAATTACCTTAATTAAATCGAGGTTGGTCCACTCGTTAAATCCGCCAATATTGTAAGTTTCACCGTTTGCACCTCTGTGAAAAACATCATCAATTGCACGGGCGTGATCTACCACATATAACCAATCGCGTACATTTTCACCTTTGCCATAAACAGGCAAAGCTTTGTTGTTGCGAATATTGTTAATGAAGAGTGGTATTAGTTTCTCTGGAAATTGGTTCGGACCATAATTATTTGAACAGTTACTTATTACAACAGGTATTTTGTATGTGTTGTGATAAGCCCTTACAAAATGATCTGAACTGGCTTTACTTGCGCTATATGGCGATTGTGGATCATACGGGGTATCTTCATAAAAGAAGCCTCCATCGTGCAAGCTACCATATACCTCATCTGTTGAAACATGGTAAAAGCGCTTGCCTTCCATATTGCCTTTCCAGCATTCTTTTGCTGCATTTAGCAAATTCACCGTGCCAACCACATTGGTCATCACAAACTCCATTGGATTGGTTATGCTTCTGTCTACATGACTTTCTGCAGCGAGATGGATAACAGAATCGAATTGATGCGTGTTAAACAAATCTGTAAGTGCCGCGGCATCTACAATATCAACCCTATGAAAATGGTAGTTTGGTGCATTTTCAATATCGGTGATGTTCTTTAAATTACCTGCATAGGTAAGTTTATCTAAATTATGAATTTCATAGTTTGGATATTTATTTACAAATAACCTTACCACGTGAGATCCAATAAAACCGGCACCTCCGGTAATTAATATTTTCTTATTCATAGTTAACTAATTTAATATACTTCTTCGTGCGTTCCCAAGTCAATCAAAATTATTTCTTCTGGTTTAACATTTTTATTTAAAACAAATATGATTCTACAATCATAACCACAGGAACATGCAAAACTACCTTCTAATACTCCGCTTAATTTATGTGTTCTAAGCTTAACTGTATATAAGTCAGATTCCATTTCCTCAATTGATGAATCAATTTGCTTTTTTAAAGATGGATTACGCCCAATAAATTTCTTGTAAGCTTTAACAAAAGACTTTGATAAAACAATTTTCCTTTTGGCCATAATTACGAATTTAAAATCTTCAATGCCTCTTTGGCTGAAACAGATTTCAATTTCCCTTTTTTATAATCTAATAAGGTCGACTTTATATTTTTAGCAATATCATTTCTTCTTTCTTCAATCTGTCTGTTTTGAAGAATTTCTATAATGATTTCTCTTGTAGAAAAATCAAATGACATGATGTCCTCTAGTGTTCTTTCAAAATTTGGCATAAAAATAGATCTTTTAATGGTTAATTATTGGCTTTAGCAGCTAATGCCTGTTCCCATTTCCATGAGCTACGCATGCAGTCTTCCAAGCTTCTTTCTGTTTTCCAACCTAAGCCTTTAAATGCTTTTTCGCATGAAGCGTATACTTGCACCACATCGCCGGCACGTCTCGGACCAATTTTGTAATTCAACTTCACGCCACTCACTTTTTCAAATGATTGAATAGCCTCTAAAACCGAATTGCCTTCGCCAGTTCCTAAATTGAAAACCGAAAACGCCTCTTCGTATTTTTTCTTTGCCATAAAATCTATCGCTGCAACATGCGCCAAAGCAATATCCACTACGTGAATATAATCTCTAATACAAGTGCCATCTGGTGTTGGATAATCATCGCCAAAAACAGTAAGCACCTCTCTTTTTCCAATAGCAGTTTGCGTAATAAAAGGCACTAAATTATTGGGCACACCAATTGGCAATTCGCCAATTAATGCAGTCTCATGCGCACCTACCGGATTAAAATAACGCAAGGCAACAACCGTTAAATCTGTTGCTTTTGTTTGATCCATTAAAATCTCCTCACAAATTTGTTTGGTATTGCCATATGGACTTTGCGCAACCGGTATCGGCGCATTTTCATCTACTGGTGGAGTTGCTTCACCATATACAGTACACGAAGAAGAAAATACAATTTGTTTAATGCCCGCTTCTTGCATGGCCTCCAATAAATTCACGGTGCCACCCACATTGTTTTCATAATATTTTAAAGGCAGTGCCACACTTTCACCCACCGCTTTATTCGCAGCAAAATGAATCACAGCATCAATTCCTGGAGTGTTTTTTACAAATGCTTTTAAAGCAGATTTGTCCCTAATATCCACCTCAGCAAAGGCAATTTCCTTGCCCGTTATTTGCTTCAAACTTTCTAAAACACTAGGGTAAGAGTTGTCAAAATTATCAATAGCCACAACATCATATCCAGCTTTCAATAATTCAACAATGGTATGCGAGCCAATATATCCCGCTCCACCAGTAACAAGAATTTTCATAGTTTTATTCCTTTTTGGGATGAACCCGCAAATTAGTGAATTTGTATGAAATTGTTTAGGTGTTTCAAGCTTTTTTTTAGGCAAACAAGATTAATTTAACTTTAGCTTCAAATCGTTTTTTTTCGGTTCGAACCAATGTAAATTAAAAATTACTTTTGCAGATCTATCTCGAATTTGCCATTAATACACAAAGCTTTGCTGTGGCGTATGTATCTCCAAAACTTTGGTGGCACTCGGTTCAACCCGACCAATAACCTGGGCATCTATGTTAAACGATTTGGCAATGGAAATAAGCGATTCGGCGGTTTTTGCATCGGTATAAAACTCCAATAAATTACCCATGTTAAACACCTTATACATCTCCTGCCAATCGGTGCCAGACTGCGCTTGTATCATCTCAAACAAGGGTGGTGTGGCAAACAAATTATCCTTGATGATTTTGTGCTCTTTTATAAAATGCAAAATCTTGGTCTGACCACCGCCTGTGCAGTGTACCATGCCATGAATGTGCTCAAAATGCTCGTCTAAAATGGTTTTAATAAGCGGACTAAAGGTACGGGTAGGAGAGAGGATCATTTTGCCCACATTTAAAGGATGTGAAGGCAATTGCTCACTTAATTTTAAACCGCCAGTATACACCAATTCATCTGGAACCAAGGGGTCGAAACTCTCTACCACTTGTTTGTAAAAACTGCTCAATACATCATGGCGTGCCATGGTTAGGCCATTGCTGCCCATGCCTCCATTGTATTGCTTTTCGTAGCTTGCCTGACCATAAGAGGCAAAGCCCACAATTACATCGCCAGGTTTAATGTTGTGGTTGGAAATGATCTCGCTTCTTTTGGCCCTTGCAGTAACGGTAGAGTCAACTATAATGGTCCGAACCAAATCGCCCACATCAGCCGTTTCGCCACCCGTAGAATGTACGTTTACCCCATTTTCTTGAAGCATCTCAATAAACTCCTCTGTGCCTTCAATAATGGTGGAAATAACCTCACCTGGAATCAAATTTTTATTGCGACCAATGGTAGAAGACAAGGTGATGTTTTGGTATACACCCGCACACAATAAATCGTTTAAATTCATTACAATGGCATCTTGTGCAATGCCCTTCCAAACACTTAAATCGCCAGTTTCTTTCCAATACAAATACGCCAAAGAAGATTTGGTTCCAGCACCATCGGCATGCATGATATTGCAATATGCTTCATCTCCTCCTAAATAATCTGGAACTACCTTGCAAAATGCCTGAGGAAACAAGCCTTTGTCTATGTTCTTAATGGCTGCATGTACGTCCTCTTTCTGAGAAGAAACGCCACGTTTCATGTATTTGTCTGAGCTCATAATGGGTGCAAAAGTAAGTCTTTTACCTTTAACTGCCAGCTTTACCTTTTAATCTTGTAATCAGTCTTTAAAACCCGCACGGTGGTGCGCCTATTTTGCTGATGCTCTTCTTCGCTGCAATCAACATCGTCTGAGCAATCGTTTACCAATTTGGTTTCGCCATATCCTACTGGTACCATGCGGTCTTTGGCAATTCCTTTTTGGGTTAAATAGCTCACGCAACTTTGGGCACGTTTCTTAGATAAATCCAGATTATATTCTGCCGGCGCCCTGCTATCTGTATGCGAAGCCAGCTCTATCACCAAGCTCGGATTATTTTTCAAAATACCAGCCAAAGAATCCAAAACCACCCTTGCATCTGGGCGCACATCCCATTTATCTAAGTCGTAATAAATACCCTGCATAGTAATTTCTATATCGGCTGTAGGTACCAAATCCAACGGAATCTTAACTTCTATGGTGGTATCTTTAAGAATGTTTCGCGAGTCAACCAGCAGCGATGCTCCAGTTAAATATTTGTCCTTGGATGCCAACAATTGCAGCAACTCATTCAATGGCAAATCCAAGGTAAAAAGTCCCTTGTCATTGGTCCTTGGTTCAGACAGAATTTTACCATTTGTGTTTGTTAATTGGATGCTTGCTCCAGTAATAGGCTGCCCACTTTCTCTATCATACACAAGGCCTTTAAGCAGCACCACCAAGGGTTTATCTGCCAAGCTATACAAGTCATCATCGCCCACGCCGCCTTCTCGGTTCGACGTAAAAAATGCATAGGGCGCATCTTTAGAACGTTTACTTTCTGGCAAAAAGGAAATGGCAAAATCATCGCCACCCGAGTTAATGGGATACTGCAAATTGCGCCCAACTTTAAAGGTGCCCGCACTATCACTGGTCTCAAATAAATCAAGTCCGCCCATGCCAATTTTTCCCTTAGATGCGTAGTAAACCACACCTTTTTCGTTCACATAAGGAAACATGTCATCGTCTTCGCTATTTATGCCAGCACCTAAGTTTACCGCACTTCCCCAAGCGTCTTTCACTTGGTCGTAGTTCATATACCAAATGTCTTTTTTACCAAAACCACCTTTCATATCACTAGCAAAATATATGCGCTTGCCATCGGCAGTAAAAGCAGGGTGCCCGGTACTAAAGCTATCGCTGTTAAATGGCAATGGTTTCGGTTCGATCCAAGCGCCGTTTTGAAAATAACTCACATAAATTTTGCAATTGATTCCCTCACCATCAACCCCATTGCATTGAGTAAAAAATACGCTGCTAAAACTCGAATCAAACCACGCAACACCTTCATTGTAATTGCTGTTTAATGCCTTTAAGGCTGTAGGTTTGCCGTATCCAGCACCCGCAATCTTGCTCTCAAATAAATCAGAATATTTCTGACCCGTCCACTCAAAAGTTTCACTTCCCTGGGCCTCTTTTCTGGTAGAGGTAAACACCAATTTTCCGTTGCTGTAAAAAGGTGCATAATCACTTTGGTCGGTATTAATTGCAGTTATATTTTCTACCTTAAATTTTAAAGGACTTGCCTTCCAATCTGCGGCAACTGCGCAGCTTTGTTGAGCCGTTTTGCCTTGCTTATCTTCTGGCACTTCAAACGAATAATCATAGAAAGCCCTAGCCGCCTCATCGTAACGTTCAAAATTCTTGAGTAATTGTCCGTAGCTAAACAATACTGCTGGGTCTGGATATTTGCTATTCAAAACCTCCTCATACCATTTTAGTGCTTGCTTAAAATTGTTGCTATACCTATAGCTATCGGCAATTTTAAACAATACCTGCTGCTTCTCTTCCTCCTCCTTTATTTTGGGATATACCTTTTGAAACAATAAGGCCGCAGTATTATATTTCTTAGAGCGATAGGCTAAATCTGCCCTATCCAATTCCAATTGGTAAGGTTTAGCTTGTTGCTGCTCTTGCGCCCAAGTAGCAATTGGTAAAACCAACAGTAGCGCTAGGAATAATTTTTTTAATTCAAACATGCTTATTTCAATTCTACTCATCCTTAAGACAAAATTTGTATGGCTTTGGTTCGAACCAAAACTACAAAGGCACAAAGCTTCACGAAAAATTCTCGTGTCTTTGTGCCTTTGCTTTAACCAAAGTTTAAGTTTGGCTTTACCTTCTAGGCTGCGCTGGTGCTGGTCTACCTGTCGGACGAGGAGTTCCTCTTTGTCCCGGAGGAGGTGCAATTGGCGCAACTGGCCTAGGCTTTTCCCAATAAATATCTAATACCTTAACAGTTGTTCTACGATTTAACTGGTGTTGTGCTTCGGTACATTTTAAACCTTGCTCTCTTTCGTTTGGACCTTCACAAGCACACTCAGTAACTTCAAGCATATTTTCACCATAACCTACAGAAACCAAACGCAACGAATCGATGCCGTGATTTCTTAGGTAAGTTACTGCAGAATCTGCCCTGCGTTGCGATAAGCCAATATTGTAAAGTGAATCTGCCCTACAGTCTGTATGCGAACCCAATTCAATTTTTAAGCTTGGATATTTGTTTAATACCAATACCAATGAGTCTAAGATAAGCGCTGCATCTGGTCTAATATCAGCCTTATTTAAATCATATAAAATACCACGTAAAGTAAAAGTTTCTAAGCCCAAAGAATTCAATTCAAAGTCCTGAACCAAATCAGCAGATTGCTCCAAACCTTTGGTGGTTTTTTCCTCTGTCTTACTGTCGTAGAACATTTGGCGAGAAGCAAACAATTCGTAATCTGTTTTTTGCTTCAAAGAAATTTTATAAGAACCTACTTGATCTGTTTTCAATACTATTTTTCCAGTATCACTGCTAGAGGTAATGGTAATAGTAGCATTAGGCATCACTGCTTTTGTTTTTGCATTTCTTACTACACCACTCAAGGTAAATACCAATGGGTTCATGCTAAAACGATAGATATCATCTGCTCCTTTGCTTCCCTCTCTGTTCGAAGTAAAATATCCACTTTCTTTATCCTTGCCAAAAATAATGGCAAAATCATCACCATGTGAATTGATTGGCGACTTCATATTAATAGGCTCGCCCCAATCGGTGCCATTGCCTTTGGTCATAAAAATATCTGTTCCACCTAAGCCTACATGGCCACTAGAAGCAAAATAAAGCGTACCATCTTCGTGAATGGTAGGATACACTTCATTCTCATCTGTGTTAATGGTTGGACCAAGATTAACTGGGTCGCCCCAAGTTTTGCTACGCTTGCTGTAGCTTACCATGTAAAGATCTTTACCACCAAATCCACCAGGCATATCAGAACTAAAATACATGGTTTGTCCGTCTTTGGTTAAGGTAGGCTGACCACAATTAAATGAGTCAGAACTAAAGTTCAAAGGCTCTGGTTCTGACCATTCACTACCTGTTAAAGTAGAAGTATAAATACGGCAGCTTTTGCCCTTAAAATTATTATCGTAGTTACAACGTGTAACGTAGGCAGTTGTAAAGCGCGAATCAAAAGCAATAGCACCATCATTTAATTTGCCATTCAACTTATCCTTATCCACCAAAACAGGCATTTGGTAAGTAATATTATTTGGATTTTTCTTGTCAACTTTATAAGTAGAAGTATACAAATCGCAATATCCATTACCCGTCCAACCATACATAGTAGAACCACTAACACCCTTTTCACGGTCAGAAGTAATAATCAATTGATCCTTCTTAAAC
>JBILVK010000025.1:0-33296 GCA_044370475.1 Bacteroidia bacterium | reverse complement strand
TGAACCAGGAGAATACTTGGCCATTGCAAGGAAAGCCAAAGGAACCAACAATTGGTTTGTGGGTGGAATAACTGATGAAAACGCGCGCACCATGGAAATAGATTTTAGCTTTTTGGACAAAGGAAAAACCTATGAAATTACTATTTATAAGGACGCACCTACTGCGAGTTGGGACCAAAACCCAGAAGCCTATGTAATAGAAAAAAAGAAGGTAAATGCAAAAACAAAACTTAAAGTAAATTTAGCCAGAGGCGGTGGATTTGCCATGAGCATTTTCCTTAAGAAATAAAGAACCTAAAAGGAGTACCGTTAAACACTGTACTCCTTTTTATTTAGTTTAAAAAGTATGATTAAAATATACGGAATTAAAAACTGCGATACCATGAAAAAGTCTTTTCAGTGGTTGGATCAAAACGAAATTGCTTATGAATTTCATGATTATAAAAAACTAAGTGCAGAAGCCAAAACGATAAAAGATTGGGCGTCTAAAGTAGAATTGAGTTTGTTAATAAATAAGAAGGGACCCACTTTTAAAAAACTAGCAGCAGAAAAGCAATTGGCCTGTGAAAAGTTAGCAACAGCCATACCTGTTATGCTTGAATTTACTTCTATGATTAAACGTCCGGTAATTGAATATTCGGGAGGAATTTTGGTAGGATTTAATCCAGAATTATGGGAAACAACGCTTAAATAATTGATTAAACATGGAGGAAGGCGAAATCTTTAAATTTATTGGAAAGATAGAATCCATTCCAGGGATATTTAGGAGTTACGGGGTGCTTGTGCCCGAAGAAATTTTAGAAAAACTCCCTAAAAAGGGTCGGTTCAGAACGAAAGGAAAAATGAATGGAGCTCCTTTTAACTTGGCCATTCAGAGCAGTAAAACGCATGGAAAATTTTTAACGGTGAGTTCAGATTTTCTAAAAAGCACTAAGGCAAAAATTGAAGAACCCATTCCCGTTTCATTTGAATTGGTGAGTGCAGAGGAGCTCGAAATTCCTGAGGAATTTTTAATAGCACTGGAACAAGATTCGGAGGCAATGGAAAAATTCAACTTACTTACTACAGGCATGAAGCGGAGTCTCTCTCATTATGTGAGTTCGGCTAAGCAAATAGACACCAAAATTAAGCGCTCATTGGAGTTGTTAGAAAAGCTTAAAACCAGAAACTACCATCTACAAAAGGGCAAATAATCCTTACAAATGAGTGTCTAATCTGTTACCCAACCCCTGCAGCTAACAATCTAAATGGGGATAATTCTCTCGCTATAAAAACAGGTATTGCAATTAGTTTCGTTAGCAGTTGTAATCAGTTCCATGCGAAATTATCTAATACATAAACAGACTATCCTACGGGATAAAGGTTTTGGCCAAAGCATCCTCTTTGTTTTGGGCAGAATATTGGTTGTGCTTTTATTCTTAATGCTATGCCACGGTAAGCTAAAAGCCCAGCAAACAATGATCTTTACCGATCAAAGTAAATTCTATAATAGAGGAATAGAATTGTTTGAAAAGGAAAAGTATGCAGCCGCACAAAAACATTTTGATTGGTATACCAGCCTAAGTAACCAGGCTTTAAATAAAACCAATTCCGAATATTATGCTGCTGTTTGCGCCATGGAATTATTTAATCCTGATGCTACACAAAGATTAAATCAAGTAATTAATAAGTATCCAACCAATGTAAAAAGCAAATTGGCCCTTTATCAATTGGGCAAACTAAATTACAGAAATAAGAACAACAAATTAGCGGTTAAATACTTGGATCAGGTAGAAACAAAATATTTAACAGGTCCAGATTTAAAGGAATTTTACTTCATTTATGGCTACTCCTTGTTTAAGGTAGAAAGATTTGACGATGCCAAAACAGCATTGAAGCCCATTAAAGATGAAAAAAGCAAATACTACGATGCGGCTAATTACTATTATGGCTACGTGTGTTATAAGTCGGCCTCATACGACGAAGCCCTTGAACATTTTAGCAGGGTAAAATATCATAAAACCTTTGGTCCGCTAAGTGCAGTTTATGTTGCACAGGTGTACTTTGTTAGAAAACAATACAAAGAAGTAATTCAATTTGCAGATACCATCAAAAACAATGAGGTAGCGAATGATGTGGCTGGATTATTGGGCCAATCTCATTATCAATTAAGAGAATATGATAAGGCAATTCCACATCTTGAAAAGTTTATGCAAGAAGCTCCCGTTGTGCCAAGCAATAACGATTATTACATGTTAGCTGAATGCTATGCCTTTAATAAACAAGACGAAAAAGCCATAACACAATTTTTAAAAGTAGAAGGCAAAAACGATACTTTGGCGCCATTTGTGCAATACAACCTTGGAAAGAGCTACTTAAATTTATCTAATAAAACTGCGGCCAGAGCGGCTTTTGAAAATTGCTACCAATTAGATTCTAATGGAAAATTGGCCGAACCAGCCTTATTCTTTTCGGCAAAAATTTCTGATGAATTGAACTTACAAGGGTTTGCCATGCAGAGATATGTTAGGCTCATTGATCGCTTTGGAGAAGGAGAATTTGTTGAAGAGGCAAGAACCAATTTAGCTAATATTTTATTGAATGGTAAAAATTATAGAGAAGCCATTAGAATTCTGGAAGCCATAAAAAAACCTACCTCACAAGATTTAATTAACCTGCACAGGGTTATTTATTACCGTGCAGAAGAATTGTACTTAAATAATAACTATGCAGAAGCCCTTGTTTTGTTTAAAAAGGCATCGGATCAGACCTATGATAAAAGAATGACGGGTCTGGCTTACTTTTGGATAGCAGAGTTAAATTACCGCGACCAACAATACAGTAACGGGATAGAAAACCTTAAGAGATTTCAGGAATTTAAAGAAGTTAAAGAGAGTAGATTTTACAATCATTCCTTTTATAATTTAGGGTATTTATATTTAAAAACTGAACAATATGGCAAGGCAATAGAGGCATTTATTGAATACCAAACCAAGGAAAAAACACCAAGTAATATAGAGGTTTATACCGATGCTGCCATTAGAACTGCAGATTGTTATTTTGCCGAGAAGAACTATGTAAAAGCATTAGAATATTATACCATTGTGATTCAAAAAGAGCTGATTGGTGCTGATTATGCATTGTACCAAAAGGCGCTTATTCTAGGGGTTTTGGGCAAGAATGATGAAAAAATTATTGCGCTGAACCAATTAGAAAAGAAGTATCCAAAATCTACATATATAGATGATGCTGTTTTTGAAATTGCCGACAATTATCTTAAGATGGAGAAGTACCAAACAGCAGTTGAATCCTTTGAAATGCTGATTAGTAAATATCCTCGTTCAATTTATTTAAGAAAATCTATTTTAAACAAATCGCTTGCCCTTTTTAATCTTAAAAAAGATGATGAGGCCTTAGAGGAAGTTAAGAAACTTATCACCAATTATCCTTCCAGTGAAGAGGCTAGAGAAGCCTTGCCAATGGTTCAAAATATTTTTGTAAACCAAGGTAAAGGAGAAGAATACTTAAACTTTATTAAGGTATTGCCTAATGTAATTGTTTCTGCTTCTACACAAGACTCATTAAGCTATGAGTCGGCTTTTAATTTGTATCAAAAAGAGAACTATGAAAAAGCCAGTAAAGGCTTTGGCAATTATATTACACGATTCCCTGGAGGCTATTTTATCTTAAAGGCAAATTACTTTAAAGCTGAATCTGATTACAAATTGAAGAAGTATGATGATGCACTTGTATGTTATGAATACGTTGCCAATTCATTGCGCAGTGAATACTCCGAAAGATGTACCCGACAAAGTGCAATTTTGTTAAATCTTCGTAAGAATTACGACAAAGCCTATCAATATTTTGCAGCACTAGAAAGAATTGCCAGCAATAGAGATAACCTACAATTGGCACTTCTTGGACAAATGAGAACCTGTGCCAATCAAGGGAAAAATGATTCTGCTGCATTTACCAGTATGCGATACCTTGGTTCGGGCATTGCCCAAAAAGAAGGTATAGTTGAAGCAAATACTTTTATAGGTAGATACTATGTTAAATCTGGACAGCTAGACTCGGCACAAGTTGCGTTTAACGCAGTGCTTAAAGAGAATAAAACCATTTTTGGCGCAGAGGCAAAATACTATATCGCTTATATTCAATTTCAAAGAAAAGAGTATAAAGCAGCCCAAAAAACCATTTTTGAACTCAACGATAAGTTTAGTGCATTTGACCAATGGGTAGCTAAAGGTTTTGTTTTATTGGCCGACACCTATACCAAACAAAAAGATTATTTTCAAGCCAAAGCAACGCTTCAAAGTCTCATAGAAAACTATGATGGAAAAGACATAACCGACCTTTGTAAACAAAAACTGATAGAGGTGGAAGCCTTAGAGGAACAGCAGAAAGCAGAAAGTCAGAAGCAAATTGAACAAAGGATTAAACAAAGCGAAAAATAACCGATATGACCTTATATAAATTTCAACATTTTGTTTGCCTCACTGCCTTTGTAATCATTGGCATTCATGCAAACGCACAGGTTAAGGATAGCCTTATAAAAGATAATCAGGTTGATGTTATTAAGAATTTTAAACCTACTCTTTCTGAGGCCATAAAGATTCCAGTAAATCCAAATCCAGAGAAACCAAGCTATGAGAAGCAGGATTTTAGTTATCAAGTTCCTGCCCAAGCTTACACTGTTGCACCCAATATTTACACCATAAAACCTTTAAGTATGGGAACCATGCTGTTGCCTAAACTAAAAGGAAATTATGTAAAACTAGGCTTTGGAAATTACTTTATGCCATTGGGCGAAGTCTATTTAAATACGGTAAGGAACAAGGAATATCAAGCAGGTGTTTTTGTAAAACATATTTCTGCAAATGGCGACCAAGATTATAATAATTTTGGGCAAAGTACTGCCTTGGGTTATGCAAAGAAATTCATGGAAAAAGGCATACTTGGTACTGAGTTTTATTACCATAGAAATAGGGTGAATTTATATGGAAGTCCAAACAACGAAATAAAACTACCAGAAGATCCAACACTTATTTACAATTTGTTTGATGGAAAAGTGAACTATCAAAATTATGCCAAGGATAGCGCAGATTTGGTTTACAGAGTTGATTTCAATTACTACCATTTTAACAATAAGGATTTGTTTCAAGAAAATGATGCGCAAGTGAAAGCTACCATACAACAAAAAAGCAGTTCAATTCCTTTTGAATTACAAACAGCTTTTAGGCTCAATAACAATAAAATTGTGTTGGCAGATGATAGCAAATTAAACTACCAACGCATTTATTTTGATCTGAACCCACAACTCTTTATGAAGGGTGAAGAATATTACTTACAAGGAGGGTTTAACTCAACTATCAGTAGCGATTCGGCAGGAGGTAAATTTCATTTCTATCCCAAGGCAGAAGGTGGCTTTACTCTTATGCCTAAAAAGCTTGCTGTGTTTGCTGGGCTAACCGGACAATTAAAGCCCAATACCTATAGAAGTATTAATTCAGAGAATCCTTTTGTAACTCAATTAGCTCTCAACAATACCAGTCACAAGATTGAGGTATATGGCGGTTTTAAAGGTGAGTTGGGCAATCAAACAAGTTATTTAATAAGTAGCAGTTCCTCAAGAATTGAAAATTTGGTAACATATACCACAGACTCTGCTAAAGCTAACCAAATTCTCACTTATGATGCAGGAAATGCAAAATTAACCACTCTTGCAGTAGAGGTGAATCATCAATGGAATGAGAAGTTTAGAATTGGCTTTTTGGGCAAGATAAACTCATATAAAATGGACAAGCTTAGCAAAGCTTTTTCTCTGCCACAATTTGAAACTAAACTGAGCTTAAACTATAACATGAGTGATAAATTTTTGGTAAAACTCGATTTATTTTATTGGGGAGAAAGAGACGGCAGAGTGGATGTTCCTTCTGCTATTACACCCGTTTATTATGAGACAAAAATGGATCCTTTTGTAGACTTAAATATAGGGGTTGATTATAGATATAGCAAAAATTTATCGGCCTTTATTCAACTCAATAACCTGGCAAATAACAGGTACGATCGCTTTGTAAACTATCCTGTATACGGAATCAATATTTTAGGCGGATTTACCTTTACCTTTTAAACACAAAACAATGGGCTCATTTAAAGTATTAGGCGGCAAACAACTCAAGGGTGAAATTCAACCACAAGGAGCAAAGAATGAAGCATTACAAATTCTATCTGCTGTATTGCTTACCGCAGAAGAAATTGAAATTTCTAATATTCCTAATATAAGGGATGTAATGAAATTGATAGAACTCTTGGGCGAACTGGGAGTTGAAGTAACAAAGAAAACAGAAGACACTTATCTTTTTAAGGCAAAAAATGTCAACTTAGATTATTTGCTTAGCGATGATTTCAAGTTAAAAGGAGCCAGTTTACGCGGTTCAATCATGATTATTGGTCCGCTCTTAGCGCGCTTTGGACTGGCCTACATACCAGAACCAGGAGGAGATAAAATTGGTCGCAGGCCAGTAGACACGCATTTAAGAGGCTTCGAAAATTTAGGCGCAACCTTTGAGCACATGCACCACGAACGCTTCTATAAAATTAATGGCAAGGAGCTCAAAGGAGCCTACATGCTTTTAGATGAAGCATCGGTAACGGGTACTGCAAACATTTTGATGGCAGCTTGCCTAGCCAAAGGAAAAACAAGCATTTACAATGCCGCCAGCGAACCCTATATTCAACAATTGTGCAAGATGTTAAACAGCATGGGCGCAAAAGTTACAGGGGTTGGTTCGAACCTATTACATATTGAAGGGGTAGAATCTTTGGGAGGTTGTAAGCACAGAATGTTACCCGACATGATTGAGATAGGCAGTTTTATTGGACTTGCGGCCGCAACAAATTCTGACATCACCATTAAAAATTGTGCCATACCCAGTTTAGGATTGATTCCAAAAGTGTTTCAAAGAATGGGTATTCACATGGAGTTTAAAGGAGATGATATTCATATTCCAAACCAAGATTCTTATAAAATTGAAACACTTATAGATGGCTCTATCCTTACCATTAAAGATGGAATATGGCCTGCCTTTACACCCGATTTAATATCTGTAGCATTGGTTACAGCCACACAGGCAAAAGGCAGTGTGCTTATTCATCAATGGATGTTTGAGAGCAGGTTATTCTTTGTAGATAATTTGATTGATATGGGTGCCAAAATTATCCTTTGTGATCCACACCGAGCAGTAGTCATTGGTTCGAACCGAGAAACAAAATTGAGGGGTATCAATATGTCGAGCCCAGACATTAGAGCAGGCGTATCTATGTTGATTGCAGCCCTTGCAGCACAAGGCACTAGCACCATCAATAACATTGAACAAATAGACAGAGGATACCAAAATATTGATGGCAGGTTAAAGGCAATTGGAGCAGATATTACACGCATTTCATGAGACTGTTACTCGCCTTTATTTTCATTATAGGTAGCTATGCCTTAACTGCTCAAAACACCATGTGGAATGTGGGAGATACACTTCCCAATTTTGCCTATAAGGGACAGTTTGCAAAAGCCTATCAATTAAAGGAATTGAAGGGGTCTTATGTGTTGGTTAATTTTTGGGCGAGCTGGAATGAGGAAAGCAGAAAAAGCCAGATTGATTTGATAGAATCTTATGCTAGGTTTAAGGACAAGCGATTTAAAAATGGAAGAAAGTTCTATATCATTAGTGTGTCAATAGACGAAACAGATGAAATATGGACCTTGGCACTTAAGAAGGATAATTTGCCTTGGAAAGGGCATTATTGCGATTATCAAAGTTGGAAATCTGAGTTGCTAGGCAAGTTGAAAATTGATCAGATACCAGCAAATTATTTGCTTAACCCAAGCGGAGTAATTATTGCCAGAAATGTTAAAAAGGAACAATTAGAGGATTTGCTGAAAGGTTTGTAATGTCACATTGTCAGAATTAGTAAGGCTGGCAAAAAATTTGAGCAATAGCGGGAAAAGACAAAAGTTATGCATAAGGACCAAGAGGCAAATAATGAAGATTTGGAGTTTGTATCTGATAATACCCATATTGATGAGGAGTTAAAAGAGGCGGCTTTGGATATAGAGCAACATCATGTAACTGCCAATGCAGAGGAAAGTGGCAGTGAAGAAGACAAAATAAAAGCCGAATTGGCATCGGTTCAGGACAAATATTTGAGATTGTATTCTGAATTTGAGAACTACAAGAGAAGAACTACAAAAGAGAGAGCCGATTTATTTAAAACGGCCAATCAGGAATCTATTTTAGCCATGCTTCCAATATTGGATGATTTTGAACGCGCCATGGCTGCTATGCCAAAGGACGAAGCCAATACTCAGTTTCAGGAGGGTGTTACCTTAATTTACAATAAATTAAAAAACACCTTAACTCAAAAGGGTTTGAAAGAAATGGAAGCCTTGGGAAAAGGATTTGACCCAGATTTTCATGAAGCAATTACTAAAATTCCTGCTCCATCTGAAGATCAAAAAGAAAAAATAGTTGCGGTATTAGAGAAAGGATATTTCTTGCACGAAAAGGTTATCAGATTTGCAAAAGTTGTAATTGGCGAATAATAAAATGGCTAAAAGAGATTATTACGAAATTCTTGGAGTAGGCAGAAATGCTGCTGCCGATGAGATTAAAAAGGCCTATCGCCAAATGGCAATTAAGTTTCACCCAGATAAAAATCCGGGGAATAAAGAGGCTGAGGATAAGTTTAAAGAAGCGGCCGAAGCCTATGAGGTTTTGAGTGATGCCGATAAAAAGGCCAAGTATGATAGATTTGGGCACCAAGCAATGGGTGCAGGCGGAGCTGGATATGGTGGTGGCGGAATGAATATGGATGATATCTTTAGCCAATTTGGAGATGTATTTGGCGATGGTCATCCGTTTGAATCATTTTTTGGAGGCGGCCAGCAAAGACGTGGTGGCGGCGGAAGAAGGCAGCGTGTAGGCACTAATTTAAGAATTAAGGTAAAACTTACCTTGCAAGAGATTGCCTCTGGAGTTGAGAAAAAATTAAAAGTTAATAAGCAAGTTGCTTGTACTGGTTGTGGAGGAAATGGCGCAAAGGATAAAGCCTCTTTCAAATCTTGTGGCACTTGTGGTGGCTCTGGTCAGGTTAGAAAGGTTACACAAACTTTCTTAGGACAAATGGCAACCACTTCTACTTGTCCGTCTTGTAACGGAGAGGGCACTGTAATTACGTCTAGTTGTAGTTCGTGCAAAGGCTCTGGTAGAATGGAAGGAGAAGAGGTTATTGCAGTGAATATACCTGCAGGTGTAGCAGATGGCATGCAGTTGTCTATGAGTGGCAAAGGAAATGCTCCTGAGCGTGGCGGAATTCCTGGCGATTTAATTATTTTAATTGAAGAGATTGAAGACCCCGTATTGAAGCGCGATGGAAACAACATCATTTTTGATTTGTACCTCAATTTTGCGGATGCTGCTTTAGGCACTCAAGTTGAAATTCCTACCGTGAGTGGTAAAGTTAAATTAAAAATTGATGCAGGAACCCAAGCGGGCAAAATACTAAGATTGAGAGGTAAAGGACTTCCTGAGTTAAATTCTGGATACCATGGAGATCAATTGGTTCAGGTAAATGTTTGGACTCCTAAAAAAATGAGCAATGAGGAAAAAGCTTTGCTAGAAAAACTCAGGACCTCAGAAAATTTTGCACCAAAACCAGATAAAAACGACCACGGTTTCTTTGATAGAATGAAGGAGTTTTTTAACTAAAACTTAGGACATCCAATTTGTCCTCTTTTTGGGGTAATTCTGATATACAAACCGAGCGCAGAGTAAAAATAAGAATCAGGAGGAATCCATGATTTTTTATGCAAATTTCCCGACATTTTATTGGAGGTACTGATGTTTACTGTATTCTCAAAATAGAGCGAAAAGGTTCTATTGATGCGCAACCCAATATGAAATCCAAGGTTTCCTATAACGGCTAGCTGCTTTTCTTTTTGGTCTTTTGAACTAACGATTTCTCCATTATACCCAACTGAAGCATATATCTTGTCAATTTTTTCCTGGGCAACATTCACTGTAAAATACTTTGAGCGAAATTGGGTCAGACCTAAACCTATTTGAACATTATAGGTTAATGCTTGTTTTTGAAGATCTGCATTGCGGTTTAAGCTATAAGAAAGCAATACTTGACCCTCGTTAAAATCGCAGGTAGAGCCTTGTGTATTTTCTGATTTGAGGGTAAGTAAATGACCGTTTCTGTAGTGCAGTCCAACCTCAAAATCTTTGTTAACCACTTTGTATATGCTGCCAAAATAACTAGGAATAAGCTCTTTAAAATCGCCAAAATTGGTGGTAATTTCATAATCCATTTGGTTGGTTACATACAAACCATAGCCAACACCTCCGCCAAATCGAAAATCATCAATTTGCATAGGTTTTCTGTATCTAGCTATTGCTAGACCATTAACTGGCTCATAGGCAAAAATTAATTGAGGTAAAACACAGCACAAAAGCCAAACAAGAAGGTTAATCCTTATTTTCAATTCAACATTTATTTAATCGAATTTAATGAAAAACAAATTAAATTTAGAAAAAATTTAGAAATTCTTTTGGGGCAAAAAAATTAAAACTTAGGGCAAGTTAATCTTCCGCCAGCCATTCCAAATTTATAAAACAAGTTGATACCCGTGTAAAAGTAACCATCGGGTGGTATAAGCGATTGCTTAGCCAAGTTACCTGATAACTTATTTGAAGTAGAAACTTGTATGCTATTCTCCCAATACAAAGAAATATTACGCGTTACCCTAACCCCAAGGTTTAGCCCTAAATTAACGATGGCAGCAAACTTTTTATTAGGAAGATTCACCAAGTCTTTTCCAAACTTGTCTGTATAATCTTCAAAACCATATCCTACGCTAGAAATAACATAATCTATGGTTTGAAAATTGGGATTCACAGCAAAATATTGGCTTTTATAATAGATTACGCCAAAGCCATATTGCACATTAATGGTGGCACGCTTTCCCAATAAGTCAACATTATCGTTTAAGGTCTTTTGCCAATTGCTCTGCAATTCTTGGTAATTACATTGAATTCCTTGAGTATTATTAGATTTTAAGGTTTGGAACGAACCAACTTTTAATACCAATCCCCATTCTCTTTCTTGATCCAATTGTTTATAGGCACTTAAGGTAAGATTGGTGCGCAATTCATCAAAATCACCATAGTTTAAAGTGAGCTTGGTATCCATTTGATCTCCCAAATAAAACGCATAGCCTAAGCCAACCCCAAAGCGCCAACCATCCAAATTTTGGTTCACACCACTCACCTGCACAGGCTTTAAATATGGAGTACTTGCTATAAGGGGCGTGTATCCTAATGAGAACAAAAGGATTAACTTTATTGCTGTTTTCAAAATGCTTCTTTTAATGAGGCTAAAGTAATAAAGCAAAACTAATTTTACAATAATATTTTTACCACAAAAAAACACCTTTTAAATTCAATTATTTTCCCTCCAAAAAATTCTTACACAGCATAAAAAGAATTATTCGCTTAATTGCAGCTATGATCATTCAAATTGAAAATCTGCATAAATCTTATCAGGAGCATGTTGCCCTAAAAAACATCAACCTTAACATCCAAAAAGGCTCTATTTTTGGTTTGTTGGGACCCAATGGGGCAGGAAAGACTAGCTTGATTCGCATTTTAACCCACATTACAGAGGCAGATTCTGGACAAATTTTATTTAATGGAGAGAAGCTTTCCCAAAACCATATTTATGAAATGGGATACCTACCAGAAGAGCGTGGCTTGTATAAAAAAATGACAGTAAAAGACCAGTTGCTCTATTTTGCCGAACTCAAAGGACTATCGAACAATGTGGCGAAAGAAAAATTAAAGTATTGGGTCGACAAGTTTGAAATAAAATCTTGGTTAGGTAAGAAAGTGGAAGAACTTTCTAAAGGAATGCAACAGAAAATTCAATTTATAGCCACTGTTGTTCACGAGCCTAAATTAATCATTTTAGATGAACCCTTTTCTGGGTTTGATCCAATTAATGCGCAAATCATTGTTAATGAAATTTTGCAATTAAAAGAAAAAGGTGCAAGCATTATTTTCTCTACCCATAGAATGGATTCAGTAGAATTATTATGTGATCATATTGCCCTAATAAACCATTCAGAAAAAATATTGGATGGTGCTGTATTGGACATTCAAAATCAATTTAAGAAAAACCATTTCGAAATAAAATACCTAGGTGAGCCAATACAATCAAACGAACAAATAGAAATAGTATCTCATAAAACTGAAAATGGAGCCAATGCCGACATCATTGCAAGCAAACATTTTCATTCGAACAATGCCTTAATAAAAGAGTTAATGCAATACCCTATTTCCTTGAATGCATTTACAGAAAAACTACCCACCATGGAAGAAATTTTTATACAAGCAGTAAAACAAAAAAACCAACAACATGCATAAAATTTGGCTCATATGTAAAAGAGAATACCTATCGAGGGTGATGAAAAAATCATTCCTGGTTATGACCTTAGTTTCTCCGCTGCTCATCGTTTTATTTTATGGCGTTATCTTCTATTTTTCTTTTAACAAAGACTTGGGTCAGGAGAAAAAAATCATCATCGTAAACGATGCCACTGCAGAATTCCAAAACCAATTAGAAGAAAGTAATAACTTTAGCTTTCAATATAAAACACTCAACAAAGAAGAGTCGCTAGAATTATTAGAAAACACGGGCATCTATGGCGTGCTAAACATAAGCAAAGTAGATTCAAGTTTTCAATACAACCTCATAGCAAATGAGCAACCGGGCTTATCTACCTTAAATGCCATTGAAGGGAAATTAGAGAATATCCTTAAGGCAAAAAGAATGAAAGAAAAAGGTGTAGAAGCTTCATTGCTCAAAGAAATCAACGGCATATCGGTTCAAATAAACACCCAAAAAGCCACTGGAAACGGATTAGAAGAAGGCAACTCGGGAATTACCACCATCGTTGGTTTTATTGGTGCCTTCCTAATTTATCTTTTCATTTTTCTATACGGAGTTCAAGTAATGAAAGGTGTTATAGAAGAGAAAACAAACCGCATTGTAGAGGTAATCATTTCTTCTGTTAAACCCTTTCAATTAATGATGGGCAAGATTGTTGGAATTGCCATGGTGGGCTTTACTCAGTTTATCATTTGGGTTGTGCTTGTTGCAGCCTTAAGCGGACCCGTTTCATCATTGGTGATGAACCTTGCAGATATTGAGCCAGCAGCAATGGCTCAACAGGCAGGAAGTTTACCAGAAAATGCAGCAAGTTTACCAGCCAATGGCGCGCAAATGAGTTCGGTTCAGACCAACCCTTCTTTAAACATGTTAGATGGCCTAAGTCAATTAAACATTCCTTTGTTACTTGGCTTATTTATCTTCTATTTTATAGGTGGCTATTTGTTTTACGGCGCACTCTTCGCAGCTGTTGGCTCGGCCGTAGATAACGAAACAGACACGCAACAGTTCATGATGCCCATTACCCTGCCACTCATATTTTCTATTGCCATATCGCAATCTATCATCAACGCACCCAATAGCACCCTATCCGTTTGGCTTTCTATGATTCCTTTTAGCTCGCCTGTAATTATGATGGTGCGTCTTCCATTTGGGGTGCCAACCATCGAAATAATTGCTTCTATGGCCTGCATGATCTTGGGATTTGTTGGCACCGTTTGGTTTGCAGGCAGAATCTACAGAATTGGCATCCTCACCTATGGCAAAAAACCAAGTTACAAAGATTTGGCTAAATGGCTTTTTAGAAAATCATGAGCCAAAACAATGCATTAAAAGTTCTTGCAATTCCTTCTTACAGGTTTTTCTTGGCAACCCGCCTTTTTCTTACACTTGCCCTTCAAATGCAAGCTGTAATTATTGGTTGGGAAGTTTACAAAATTAGCAATGATGCCCTTTCGCTTGGCCTAGTAGGCTTGGCAGAAGCCATTCCGGCTATTTCTATTGCGTTGTATGCCGGACATATAGCAGATATACACAACAGAAAAACCATTCTTCAACTGAGCCTTTTGGTCATCATTTTAAGTTCATTGGGTCTTTACGCAGCCCTTGGCAATTTTTTGCCAGGAAACCAATCTCTGGCTTGGGTTTATACATTCATCTGCCTGAGCGGCTTCGCAAGAGGCTTTTACGCCCCAGCATCCTTTGCCACCATCTCGCAATTGGTACCCAGAGAAATGCTCACCTACGCAGGCACCCTCAATAGCACCATCTGGCAATTTGCCGCAGTAATTGGTCCGGCCATAGGCGGCTTCACCTACGCCTATCAAGGCTTACAAGGCAGCTTCCTATATATTTTTGCCTTCTCCCTCATAGCCTTTTTTGCCTTGTCTCAAATCAAGGTTCGGTTCGAACCAAAACAAATAATGGATGAAAAAATACTGGATAGACTTAAGGAAGGCATCGCATTTGTTTACCACAACAAAGTTGTTTTCTCTGCCCTTTCCCTCGATTTATTCTCTGTTCTTTTTGGAGGCGCAACCGCCCTCCTACCCATCTTTGCTAACGAGATATTACATACCGGTCCAGAAGGCCTCGGATTGCTTAGAGCAGCGCCATCAGTTGGTGCCGTATTGATGATGACCTACCTATCCTTAAGAAAAAATCTGCAAAGACCTGGCATTATTCTACTGAGAGCTGTAGCCGCTTTTGGCTTATGTATGTTGCTGTTTGGACTTTCAACCAGTTTCTATTTTTCACTCATACTACTTGCCCTTAGCGGCGCATTCGATAGCATAAGCGTGGTAGTTAGATCCAATATCTTGCAACTCAATACGCCAGATCATATGCGCGGAAGGGTATCGGCTGTAAACACTATCTTTATTGGCTCATCCAATGAAATTGGGGCCTTCGAAAGTGGAGTTGCTGCTAAATTCCTTGGCGCCACAAATGCCGTCATTTTTGGCGGATGCATGACCCTCGGAATTGTAGCCTTTACAAACAAAAAAGCCATTGCCTTAAAAAAGCTCAGCTTTGAGGAGGAGAAATAATAAGTTATTTAAAATTAGCCCCTATTAAAATAGCTACGCAAAAAATTGTTTGTAGCAAAGGTGTGATGCTATAATTCCAATAAGAATATTACATCAAAGCAACAATAATTAAATATAAAAATGAGGTGATTTGAACCTATTAAAAAGGCTCTCAAAATTCTTTAAAGAAATCCCCAAGGGGCTAATTATTAATATCAATTAGCCCTTCTGGCATGTTTACCAAAAGCAATTTCTTTTTATCGTTTATCTCAACAATAATTTCATCTACCAAAGGAATTAACAACTCCCTTTCGCCATAAAAAACCTTGGCCAAAGATTGGTAAGGATATTCAACAATCTCTTGCACTAAACCCAAAAGGCCTAGGTTCACATCTCTTACCTCAAAGCCATCCAAAGCCCACTCATCTTCAACCTGCAACTTTTTCACCAATTTATTTGGCAATAGCAAGGTTCTACCTACAAAATTCGCAGCCAAATCCACCGAATCAATGCCACGCAACTTCATCACAATCTCATCGTTAAATTCGGCCTTAGTTTGCTCAATATAAAACGGAACAGGCTTCCCCCGAAATTCGAGGAAAGCCCATTCTTTAAGTTTGATATCACGAGAAAGCTTAAACTTAAGCTCCCCCTTGTTTCCATGAACCTTTACAATAGATCCAACTTCGCTGAAGTCTTTTCTCTGTATGGTTTTCAAAGAAAAAATATTATTCAGCTGGTGTTTCAGTTGCCTCTTCAGCAGGAACGCCCGCAACTTCTTCTGCAGGTGCTTCTTCTGTTACATTAGCAGCAGCTTCGGCAGCAGCAGCTTTTGCAGCAATCTTAGCTAAACGAGCAGCACTAACTTTAGCTTCTTCAGCTAATTTAGCAGCCAATTTCTCTGAAGCTGTTGTTTTAACTTTTGCAACATGAGACTGTACTTTGCTCTCTTTTGCACTAATCCAACTTGCAAATTTTTCATCTGCTTGCTCTTGTGTCATTGCACCTTTCTTTACTCCTACAGCTAAGTGACTTCTCATCAAAGCACCTTTGTAAGAAAGAATTGCGCGACAAGTGTCGGTTGGTTGGGCACCATTTTCTAACCAATAAGTAGCACGGTCTAAGTCCAGCTCAATTGTTGCTGGCTGCGTCTGAGGAAGATAAGAACCAATTTTCTCGATAAACTTACCATCTCTCGGAGCACGCGAATCCGCCACCACTACGTGGTAAAAAGGTGATTTTGAACGTCCATGACGTTGTAATCTAATTTTTACTGACATATCAAATTTTGTTTTTAATCCCCGGTTCTCCTTTTCCGGGGTCGCAAATATCGCATTATTTTTTTGAAAAACAAATGCTTTGCCGCTTTTTAGCGCATTTTCAAATTAATCCAAACTGCCCAAAGTGATGGGTAAAGTGCTTCCTATGAAATAAATACCACTCTTCTCTATTCAAATTCCCAAAGATAGGATGTGTAAAAACTGCCTCGGGATTTCTCTCCATAAACTCCAAAAACAAGTCTATTTCCAAAAACAATTCGGTTCGAGCCGACTCAAAAGAAGCACATTTTAATGGCTGCAAACCCGGGCCAATAAAGGGCGCCGGAAAATCCTTCTTTAAAGGAGCATCACTCATCAACATAATGCGCTTTACCTTCTCAACCTTGTCTAGTGGCGTTACCAAAGGCACCTCAAACATTCCACGCGAAAATTGCAAAGGCAAAACCAAATGCTCCAACATGTGCTGTGGACTCATAGTACCCCATAAGGCAGGAGCATCCTCCTTTAAATTGTTTAAACACTTACTTACTGCTTCTATACCTGGAAATGCAATAAACTCCATAGACTAAGGATTAACTTCTATAATTCTATACTTACCCTTTTTCATCTTAAACCAAATCTGTCCGTCGTCTCCCAACATCGCTCCCTTAGAATCTCTATAAATTTCTGTTGGGTCTTGGTTCAAAATCTCACCCACAAAATCTGCTTCAAAAATTGAATCAAAATTATGAATAAACGCCTTCTTATTAGGATAATCGCGCAAAGGAAAATCTATCATATTGGCAATTTTCTCTTTGTTTCTGTCTTGTACATCCCACTGAAAAGTCTTAAAAAAGATAATAAAGGCCTTTGCGTTAGGAAATCCTGCTTCATCCCAACTTGTAGCAATGGTGCTGTCTCTAAAAAGCTGCTTTTTATGCTGGTACTCATTTGGCAAAGTATAATCTATCACCTTTGCATCCATGCCCGGAATGGTGCCATCGTAATTGTCTATCGACCTAGATGGCATAGCAACTTGAACCGTATCCGAATCATCCATCAACACATGCGGAATTGGATCATCACAGGCAAAGAATGTAAGTGACAAAACAAACCCAATTAGAAAAACACTATTTCTTTTCATATGCCAGTATAATTTTGAGGTGTTAAAGCAAGCATCTCCATTTTCACATCCTCATTTATTTGCAAGTTAAGAATAAATTCCTTTATTGATGCTTGAGAAATAACATCATGAGTTCTTGTCAATGCCTTTAACGCCTCATAAGGTTTCTCATAACCTTCCCTTCTCAAAATAGTCTGAATAGCCTCTGCCAATACTGCCCAATTGTTCTCCAAATCAGCATTTAATTTAGCTTCATTCAACAGCAATTTATTCAAACCTTTCTCCAAAGATTTTAAAGCAATTACCATATGCCCAAAAGGCACACCCACATTGCGTAAAACCGTACTATCTGTTAAATCTCTTTGCAACCTAGAAATTGGCAATTTTGCAGATAAATGCTCAAACAAAGCATTAGCTAAACCCAAATTCCCCTCAGCATTTTCAAAATCTATTGGGTTCACCTTATGCGGCATAGCACTAGAGCCAACCTCTCCTTCTTTTAACCTTTGCTTAAAATAATCCATGGCAACATACTGCCAAACATCCTTAGAAAAATCAAGTAAAATGGTATTTATGCGCTTAAACACATCAAACAAGGCAGCCAAGTTATCATAGTGCTCAATTTGTGTAGTTGGATGCGATCTTTTTAATCCCAATTGCGCACAAAAACCATCACCAAATGCAACCCAATCTATTTGCTTATAAGCCACATGATGGGCATTAAAATTGCCCGTTGCCCCTCCAAATTTTGCAGGGTAACTTAGGGCAGATAATTGCTCCAACTGTCCCTTTATACGCGCCACAAATACTTCCCACTCTTTTCCTAAACGCGTGGGAGAGGCAGGCTGACCATGAGTTCTGGCCAACATAGGAATATCTTTCCAAGCATTTGCCTGAGTACCCATTATCCCTAAAACAAGTTCCAATAAAGGCAATATTTCCTTTTCAACGGCATGCCTTAAACTCATTGGAATAGCTGTATTATTAATATCCTGCGAGGTAAGTCCAAAATGCACAAACTCAGAGGCCTCTTTTAAACCCAATCCCTCAAACTCGTCCTTCAAAAAGTACTCCACAGCTTTCACATCATGGTTGGTGGTCCTCTCAATGGTCTTTATTCTTTCGGCCTGAACCAACCCAAAGTTCTGGTAAACCGCCCGCAAAGCCACCTTCTGCTCCTCAGAAACCTTCCCACTCAATTGAGGCAAAGGCAATTCAACCAAAGAAATAAAATACTCTACTTCTACCCAAACACGGTACTTAATTAAGGCAAACTCACTAAAATAGTCGCCCAATGCGGCGGTTTGTTTATGGTATCTACCATCCAATGGAGAAATGGCAGTTAAAGGCTGATTAGACATGGCAAATAATTTCAACAAAAATAAACTACAATGAAGCTAATTAAAAACTATTTCTCCACGCGCCCTGTATAAAAGGACAGCCGGAATACAGTTTATTTAAATAGCCCCCAAATGTCATTCCCAAAAATGAGCACCATGAGCGACAATAATAAAATCATTCCAACATATTGAGCAGTCTCTAAAAACTTCTCACTCAAAGGCCTTCCTATTATCATCTCTACCAATAAAAAGATTACGTGTCCGCCGTCTAATGCGGGTATTGGCAATATATTCATAAAAGCTAAGCCCAATGAAATAAGCGCTGTAAACATCCAAAACCTGCTCCAAATCCACTCGCCACCATAAAACTTGGCTATGCCTATCGGACCTT
The DNA here is from genome assembly GCA_044370475.1 of Bacteroidia bacterium. Taxonomy (GTDB): domain Bacteria; phylum Bacteroidota; class Bacteroidia; order UKL13-3; family UKL13-3; genus B1. The sequence continues at coordinate 14,172 of JBILVK010000025.1, read as the reverse complement.
GAACCGCTTTATTTACGGCAATATCGCCATTAAATATTTTGCCCCATCCTTTAATCTGTGCATCTATGGTCTCAACAGCTTTGTTCCAGCCTGCAGGAAAAGAAGCAAAGAACCCATACTCCACCACTTCATACTCAAAATCTTTAGAATCTGGCTTAAATCCTACCCTACCTGCATCATCTACCAAAATAGGTAATACCACTTCTTCGGCTCCGCGCATCACGGTAAAATTAACCGTCTTGCCCGAATAGCTTTTTAGTTTCGACTGAAACTGATCAAAAAATTCAAACGATTGGGTATCCAATTTTACAATCACATCATTGGCCAATAAACCTGCCTTTTCGGCATTATAATTTGGAGTAATTTCTGCTACATAAAAATGCATGCGGGGCAGGAAAAAATCCGCTTTTGCATCACTAAATTTCTTTACAAAATCAGATGGCAATTTTACCTCAACCTGCTCACCAGCACGGTCTACTTGGTAAACTACACCTTCTCCTAAAATATGCTTTATCTTTAAAGATTCTTCAAATCGAGTAATGGGAGTTCCATTCACAGAAACTAGTTTATCCCCAATTTTAAAGCCAATTTCTTGAGCCATGGCAGAAGGTACTATACCGTTCTTTAAAGAGTCGTTTTTAATGTACTTCTCTCCATAAGCATAACTCATCATGGCAAAAATTACCACGCCAGTTACTATGTTAACTAACACACCGCCTATCATTACTATCAATCGTTGCCAAGCTGGCTTACTTCTAAATTCCCAAGGTTGCGCAGGCTGTTTCATGGCTTCTTTGTCCATGCTCTCATCTATCATTCCCGCAATTTTTACATATCCACCTAATGGCAACCAACCAATTCCCCATTCGGTATCACCTACCTTAAAAGAAAAAAGCTTCACTCCCCAAGCATCAAAAAACAAATAAAACTTCTCTACTTTTATTCCAAATGCCCTTGCTGCCAAGTAGTGACCAAATTCATGAAGGATAACTAAAATGGATATTCCCAGGATAAGCTGGGCAGTCATGATTAAAACCTGCATACTTTAATTTAATTCTATAATTATCTGCAATAATAACTAATTAACTCAAGAAACTGTGAGCTATTCTTCTGGTCTCAGCATCCGTTTCCACATAATCTTCAATACTAGGCTTGCCAATAAATGAAACAGCATTCATACAACGCTCATTTAACTCAGCTATTTCAAGGAACTTAATTTTGTCTTCCAAAAATGCCTGAACCGCAATTTCATTGGCCGCATTCAATATACAAGCCATATTGCCTCCCTTTTCCATGGCCTCGTAGGCAAGACCTAAATTCCTAAAGGTTATTGGATCAGGCTGTTCAAAAGTTAATTGGTTCATTTCACTAAACGATAAGCGCTTAAAGTTGGTCGACTTTCTTTCTGGAAAGAAAAAAGCATAATGGATAGGTAATTTCATATCAGGTAAGCCCATTTGCGCTTTTATGCTTCCATCATTAAACTCAACCATGCTATGAATAATGGATTGTGGGTGAACCACTACATCAATTTTTTCTCTACCTACGCCAAACAACCACTTAGCCTCAATAACTTCCAATCCTTTATTCATTAGGGTGGCCGAGTCTATCGTTATTTTAGCACCCATACTCCAATTGGGATGTTTTAAGGCTTGGGCCTTGGTTACTTCTAACAAATCTTCCCGTTTCTTTCCCCTAAACGGACCGCCAGAAGCTGTTAAAATAACCTTATCTATGGTATCTAAGTTTTCTCCTACCAAACATTGAAATATGGCCGAATGCTCTGAATCAACAGGTATTATGTCTACATGGTTTTCTCCACTTAAACGTGTTATAATTTCTCCAGCCACTACCAAGGTTTCTTTGTTGGCCAGGGCAATTCTTTTTTTATTCTCTATGGCTTTAATTGTAGGTTTTAACCCACTATATCCCACCATGGCGGTTAACACAATATCTGCCTCAGTAATCCCCATCAATTCCTCAATGGCTTTATTGCCAGCAAATACTTTTATATCGTGTTTATCTAATGCCTCTTTTACAATTAAATACTTGCTCTCATCTGCAATTACCACATGATTGGGCTTATATTGAATGGCCTGCGAAATAAGCAAATCGGCATTGCTATTGGCGGTTAAAACCTCTACCTCCAAAAATTCACTTTGCTCACTTACAACTTCCAAAGCCTGCGTGCCAATACTCCCTGTACTGCCCAAAATGGCTATTTTCTTCTTAACTTTTTCCATAAATACGCTTGCAAAATCTGATATTATTTGATACTAAACAATATATATTTATATCAAGTCTATTTTGAGAATCCCTATCCTAACTTATCAACTATCGCTCTATCATTACTCAACCTTGGCACTTTATTTTGCCCTCCCAATTTACCCTCAAGCTTCATGAAATTGATAAAGGCATCTGCGGGCAAAACTCTTATCTTTAAGCATTGCAAAATATTACCAGCAATTAAATCTTTATAATAAATATTCTTTTGTTGCAAGGCTTCGTCAACCTCCTTTGCAAATTGGTTCAGGTCTATTGGTAACCTCTCAAAAGAAATAAACCATTCGTGATAAGGCAAGCCTCCCTCTGGCGGATTTACCTGAGGCGCCACCGTAAATTCAACAATAGAAATTTGTTGTTTATTGGCAACACCCAACAATGCTTCTTCAACTTCCTCACCTATTACATGCTCCCCAAAGGCAGATATAAAATGCTTAATGCGTCCCGTCACTTTTATCCTATACGGATTTAAGGAAACAAACTTTACCGTATCACCAATATTATACCCATACAAACCCGCATTGGTATTTAATATCAACGCATAATTTACATGAAGCTTCACATCGGCCAATGATAGGCGAGTTGGCTCCTCATTAAAAAACTCATCAACCGGAATAAACTCATAAAAAATACCATTGTTCACCAACAACAACAAGCCTTCTGCTTCTTGCTTATCTTGGTAAGCAATAAACCCTTCCGAAGCAGGGTAAGTCTCTATGGTATCCACTTTTTTCCCAATGCTTTCTTCTATCTTAGCCCTATAAGGTTCAAAATTTACACCACCATACACAAACAAATTAAAGTTGGGAAAAACATCCTTAATAGCCTTGCCCGTGCGCGCTTTTAACAAGTCAAAATACATCTGCACCCAAGGCGGAATTCCACTAATTAAGGTCATATCCTCTCCCAAAGTTTCATCCGTAATTTTCTGCACCTTTTGCTCCCAATCTTCTATGCAATTGGTTTCGTAACTAGGCATTTGGTTGCGCCTTAAATATTGCGGCACATGGTGGTTCACAATGCCACTTAATCGGCCAGTAAATATGCCGTTTTTTACATCCAAAACCGGACTACCAGATAAGAAAATCAACTTGCCATCTACAAAATCTGCCTTGCCTGTTTCTTCAATATAACACAACAAAGCATTGCGTGCAGAGTTAATGTGAAAGCCAATAGATTCTTTTGAAATTGGAATGTATTTTACGCCACTTGTGGTTCCAGAAGTTTTGGCAAAATAAACAGGCAAGCCCGGCCACAACACATCCTTTTCGCCCTTTACAACTCGGTCTATATAAGTCCTCAATCCCTCGTAATCAGAGATGGGCACAGCAGTTTTAAAATCTAAATAGCTCTGTATGCCTCCAAAATTGTGGTCTTTTCCATAGGCAGTTTCGGCTGCCTGAACCAATATTTTATGCATCCAATAGTTCTGCCAATACAATGCCTGCGCACTCTCTTTTCTCACTTTGCGCGAAATGAAACGTGCAAAGGGTTTAGCCAAAATTGCTTTTATCCCCATGCCTCAAAAATGGCAAAAAAAAAGCGGGTTTCAAAACCCGCTTTCCTAATTATATTTTCTTCTTAAAGGTTTGCAATATCTCGCTTAGACTCATACTCTTCACCATATCTAAAATAATACTGCCAATACCCATTCCTTTTAGGTTTAACCCACTTCCACTCAATATGCTCGATGCTGCACCCAACATTTCATTGCCTTGCTTAGTTTTACTAGCCGCACTCAACTTAGTAAAATCACTATCCGCAACCTTTATTTTAAGGGCATCACCCACAATTTGCGACTTTACCCCATCCAATTTAAATTGATTCTTCAATTGAGTATCCAAATTACTAAGAATACCAGCGGTAGAAGATTTTTGTGCATCAGAAACAACTGTTTTGCTTTGCTTAGAAAGCTTATCCATGGCACCACCAATTTGCGCAGTAGCAGTTGAGGCCAATAGGCCAAATCCAATAACGAACATTAAACTAATTTTTTTCATTTCAATTCTTATTTGTTGCAATATAAAAAACAGATTTAACTTTCAAACAATAATTTGATGCTAGTATTCACTAATTATTTTTCCAGCAGGGTAGGTAATTTCAAATGAAAACCTCAACTTAATTAATTGCTTAGGCTCCAATGTTTTCACCCATTTCAATTGACCGCTTTCTGCCACATATGCGGCATCTCCATCTTGAGTTAATTTAACACTTATCTCCCCATTCTTACTCACAGGAATTTGATCTTCCACATTCAAGGTAATTCTTTCGTTGGAAGAATTGCTTATGGTAATTTCAATGGTCTGCGATTCCTTTTTGTTTGAACCAAATAAGCTTTTTGAGCTCATGTCTTTTACGGTTTCCCTTTTCGTAATAATCCTGCGGTCTTTGCCTAAGGTAAGCATTAAAGAATCGCTGCTTTCCCTGTTAATAAAGGTTTTGCCAGCAAAAGTTCCGTTCAAATAAATATTGGCTTCGCCGCTTAATTGGTTCAGCAAGTCATTGCTTTCCGATTTGGCAGTAACAAAAATATCTGTACTTAATTTAGGAACACAAGCGTATCCATAAACTGCAGGCAACAAAAATTGGTTCAATTCAACTTGGTGCATTTTTCCATCAGATGGAACAGAAACATTGCCTTTCACATCAAAGCTTAAATTCAACAAACTTTGTCTGGCCTCTGAACCTCTGCGGCCATAAGACTTTTCCTCCGAGGCCATCATGGGCTCTGCAACCATAGCATCTGCATTTCCATCACCATAACCTTCTCCAGAATAATTATATTTTTGCTTTACAACGGGTTCATTAAACTTCAAAAACAATGGCCTTATTTCAGGCTTAACACCCGTTTGATTTGGATTATTCGTAGTTAAAGAAAGTTTAACATCGTTCCATTCTTCGCCAGTTGTTTGCCTAATATTTGCTTTCAAAACAAATTGCAAAGGTGAATTCACATCCTTTACCCTAATATCATAATAGGGCTTCCAACTTACACCACTTACCAAATACTGAAGCTTAAACAATGCATCCGGATTGGCCTTGCTAACCTTTACCACCACCGCAATTTGCGTGTTCAATGATTTTACACCTGCGCGGTAATCGCTCAATTGTTTTTCCACCAAACGTTTTTGCGCATTCAGTATTTTCATTCGCCGTTCCAACTCAATACTTTGCTCTTTATAAGCATTTAACTTGCGTTGAAAAATATCCAACACATCTTCCAACTCATCAGCCTTTACACCATTATTGGCACCACCTAAACTCTTATTGGCACGCAGCACATCCTTTTGCCATGTAATGGATTCTTGATCGTGACGAATAGCCGATATCTTATCATTCATTTGTTGCAAAGAATCTTCCAATATCAAAATATCGGCAGGCTCTTCGCCCTTTTCTAAATAATTGTTGCGGTTGCTTACAGACAATATCTCAATACCCTCTGGTGCTACCACCTCAACGCTTGATTGTATAATCGAAGGAGATATTTGGTTAAAAATAACCTCATGCACGCCCAAGTCCAACACAGCCTTTCCTTCCCTATTCACCTGCGCTTGGTTATGAAAAACAGACACCTTAACCACTTTAGATGCACAAATTTGCTGGGCAGAAACATTCCCCATATTACCCAAATAAATAATGGCAAAGGCGCTTATAAAAAGATTCTTTATGGCTTTCATTTGTATTCTGTAAAAAGGTAAAACGTGCAATCCAAAAAATTGTTACAAAGGAATATTTCCATGCTTCTTTTTAGGCAAATTGGCCACCTTGTTTTCTAGCATAGAAAAGGCTCTTATTAACTTTGTTCTGGTTTCTTCTGGCAATATAACATCATCTACAAATCCACGCTCTGCAGCTCTGTATGGGTTTGCAAACAAATCGCCATACTCCTTCTCTTTTGCTTTCAATGCTTCTTCTTTATTTTCTGCTGCATCAATTTCTCTCTTAAAAATAATCTCTGCTGCACCTTTGGCTCCCATCACTGCAATCTCTGCTGTTGGCCATGCAAAATTCATATCAGCACCAATATGCTTACTGTTCATTACATCATAAGCTCCACCATAGGCTTTTCTTGTAATAACGGTCACTCTAGGAACCGTTGCCTCACAAAATGCATACAACAATTTGGCTCCATTGGTAATAATAGCATTCCACTCTTGGTCTGTACCTGGTAAGAATCCTGGCACATCTTCAAACACCAATAAAGGTATATTAAAGCAATCGCAGAAACGCACAAACCTAGCTGCCTTTTGCGAAGAATGTATATCTAAAACACCCGCTAAAAATGCAGGCTGATTGGCCACAATTCCTATGCTTTTTCCAGCTAATCTGGCAAAGCCTACTACAATGTTTTCAGCAAAATCTTTATGTACTTCATAAAAACTATTTTCATCTGCCACTTCCGCAATAACCTCTCTAATATCGTAAGGTTGGTTAGCACTTTCTGGAATGATATCTGCTAATTTCATGCGGGTCTCATCAGCCGGTTCATATGGCAAATAAGGCACCTTCTCTTCGCAATTTTGCGGCACATAACTTAACAATTTCTTCAATTGCTGTATGGCTTCTATCTCATTAGCAGCCGTAAAATGTGCCACACCACTTTTGGTAGAATGCACAGATGCTCCACCCAAATCTTCACTGCTAACTTCTTCGTGTGTAACTGTTTTTACAACGTTTGGACCCGTTACAAACATGTAACTGCTATTCTCTACCATTAAGATATAATCTGTAATGGCAGGACTATAAACTGCACCACCAGCGCAGGGCCCCATAATGGCTGAGATTTGTGGTATAACCCCAGATGCCAAAGTGTTCCTATAAAAAATATCTGCATAACCTCCTAAGCTTACAACCCCTTCCTGAATCCTAGCACCACCACTGTCATTTAACCCAATTAAGGGTGCTCCATTTTTGGTAGCCAAATCCATTATCTTACAAATTTTCTCTGCATGGGTTTCAGACAAAGAGCCTCCAAACACAGTAAAATCTTGAGAAAAAACATAAGTCAACCTGCCATTCACCGTGCCATATCCTGTTACCACACCATCCCCTAAAAACTTCTGATTCTCCATCCCAAAATCGGCACTTCTATGTTGCACAAATGCACCAATCTCCTCAAAAGAACCTTCATCCATTAAAAAATGAATGCGCTCTCTGGCCGTTAACTTACCCTTCTTATGTTGCGATTCAATTCTTGCTTTACCGCCACCCAATTGGGCTTGGTCTCTTAGTTGTAATAATTGTTCTCTCTTATTCATGGTATTAAAATTCTAATTTAACAATGCCAAAATTTCATCAGCATCAATTTGTTTTATAATAGATTCGTCGGTTTCAATAATATTATCTGCCAGTAATTTCTTTTTCTCCTGCAAAGACAAAATCTTTTCCTCCACCGAATCTCGTGTAATAAATTTATAAATAAAAACATTTTGTGTCTGTCCGATCCGATGCGCCCTATCGATGGCCTGCCGCTCAACTGCAGGGTTCCACCAAGGGTCGAGCATAAATACATAATCAGCCGAGGTTAGGTTCAAACCGAAACCTCCTGCTTTTAAGGATATCAAGAAAAAGGGTGTATTTCCTTCCTGAAAAGTTTGCACCGCCTTTTGCCTTGCTTCATTGGTCATAGAACCATCCAAATAACAATAGCCTATCTTATGTTCATCGAACCACTTTTTATAAATGGCTAACTGACTCACAAACTGTGAAAATACTAAGACTTTATGTCCTTCTGCCAAGGCTGTTTCGGCCATATAGGTTACTTCCTTAAACTTGCCGCTCTCGCCCGTAAAATCTGGATTAATGAGCAAGGGATGGTTGGCTATTTGGCGCAACTTTGTTAAACCTTGCAACAAAGTAAACTGCGATTTACCAACCCCCATATCTCTAATCACTTTGATGATTTCATTTCGGTAGTATGATTTCACTTTTTCATAAGTCTCTGCCTGCTCTTCACTCATTTCGCAATAAACAACCTGCTCCATTTTGGCAGGCAAATCTGTGGCAACTTGGTCCTTGGTTCGGCGCAAAATAAACGGACTAATGATAGCCTTCAATTGTTGCATCTTGAGCACATCTTTTTGCTTCTCTATGGGCTGCACAAACCTATCGTTAAAGGAACTTAATCCGCCCAACAAACCTGGGTTTACAAAAGATAACTGACTCCATAATTCTTGCACACTGTTTTCAATGGGTGTACCTGTTAATACCAAGCGCCTACTCGCACGCAATACTTTTACGGCTTTAGATACTTGCGATTGAGCATTCTTGATAGCCTGACTTTCATCTAAAATTACATAATTAAACATGTATTCTTTTAGGATATCTATATCAACGCGCACGGTTCCGTATGTGGTAATAACCAAATCATACTTCACAAATAGCTTTGGATTTTTAATTCGGTTGATGCCTGTATAGACTAATATTTTTAATCCAGTGGTAAACTTTTTTGCTTCATTGAACCAATTAAAAACTAAGCTGTTTGGAACAATAATTAAAGAGGTTCTAATAAAGGTTTCTTTGGAACCCAAATCGTCTATGGGCTTAGAAAAACTATGATGGGCTATGCCACCTGTTTGCAAATACAACAATTTATTTTGTTGTGTATTGGCCATCATGGGTTGGTCAAAAATACTCAATTGCGTTGCACCCTTGCCGGCCTCAGTGCCAGCACTAACAATGGTTTCGGCGGCATCTTCTATAGTTACTAAATCTAAAGGAGTCTCTGTTACAAGTTTGCTTCCTTTGGCCAATTGCGACTCTTCAATATGCTTTAAATACAATTCGCGTTCCTTTTGTATTAAGGCCAAAGTTTGAATGGTTTTACCCAATCCCATATCATCTGCCAAACATCCCCCAAAATGATTGTCCTTTAAAAAATAGAACCAATCAAATCCAGCTTTTTGATACGGACGTAAAGTACCTTTAAAGGATTCTGGCATCTCCATTTCCCTAAGCTGTCCATAAGAAATAAGCTTCTCCAGCTTTTCACTTATCTTCAAATATTTGCCACCCGCATGGGTTAATTCTTCTAGTAAGCCAATATGGTGCTTCTCTATTTTTATCTCTTCATCGCTGGTGCTAAACTCAAATATTCCATTTAAGTTACCAAACCATTCTTCTGGTATAATGGCTATTAATCCATTAGGTAAAATAAACTCACGTTTACCTTTTAAGATATACTCTCTTAAGGCGATAAAAGAAAAAGAATACTCGCCAAACATAGCAATGGCTTGCACATCAAACCAATCTCTTTGCTCTTTGACTTCAATTTTTAATTCGCGCGGACCAATATAAAATTTGTTGTGCGCACTGTTTTGAATTACCTCAATTCCTTGTTGTTTTAATTCATCAAAATATTGGTTCAGCCAGTCTAAAAATGCATACTTATCAGAAGAACCAACGCCTAAAAATCCTTCTTGTTTCTTCACCAGTTTGGTGCTTGGCAAAATAAAAAATGCTCCATTACCATGTGTGAGACCCATATTTTCTAGGACTTTTCGCCTACCTTCTTCCCAATAACGGTTTCTAGAAACGCGGTTAAACACATACTCCTCTCCTACTTTTAATAACTGGGCATGTACTTCCTGATCCGACATATAATCGAACAAAATTTCTGAATAGCTAAACTGCAATTTCAAAGCAACTTCATCTTCAAAAAGACTTTGCATGTTCAACAAAACTTGTCCGTAAGAAGGCAAATGATTGATCTTAAAACAATCAGATTTTACATCATATTTTTCTACCAATTGCAAAACAAATTTGCTTAGGTAGGTTTCTTCAGATTTTTTAGGAATTTGAATATAACGCTTGCTCATAAAGGGCAAGAGTTTCTTTCCATCTACATTTTTTTCAAAATCATACAGAATGTTTTCTACCAATAACCAAGCTGGAGTTTGCGACACAATTTGTGCCCCTTTATACATAAATTCTACTTTCTGATTTTTGTACCTTAAAGTAGGATAATACCTAATACCTTCTGGATTGTTTTTAAAATGAAACCAAATATTAGCCTGCTCATCTCCAATGGTTATTTTAATAGAGGTAGGGTTATTATCGTTGCCATTTTTATAAATAGTCTGGCCTCTTAAGCGTAAAAAAACAGCATGCATTCTTTCCTCTACAAAAGGCCTAATGGCATCTTCCATCATCTCTTTTGAGCAATGCTTAGCGAAAAATTCTGAGGTCCTAATTTTCCTTTTTACGTCTTTGTTAAAGCGCTTAAAAATATAATCATCGTCAACTTCATCTAGAATTTTAATCAGTTCTAAGTCATCGGAACTAATATTTTTGGCAAAATAATCTGCAGTTTTGGAGAAAACCCTTTGATGGGTAAGTGTATAAGCACCTTTTGAGTTTACTTGAACTACGTGAGGCTCCAGCACCAATCCCAAATAGGGGTGCTGAAACAATCCATAAATCAAAGCAAACGCTTGGGTATTAACAACTATCAATTACACTACAGTTTAAGTTGGGCAAGATAGTGCAATTTCAAAATAGGATTCAAGAAAATTGCAGTTTTTTTTACACAGAAATTTCTCCAGTAAAAACATATTCGGCCGGACCCATAAGCCAAACATCTTCAAAGGCTTCTTGGCTTGGTTTGTAAAAAAATTGAACGGCCAATTCGCCTCCTTTCACAGAAACCTTTACTTGATGCGTACCTGCAGGCAAATTATTTAAAAGAGCGGTAGAAATGGCCGCAGCGGTGGCGCCTGTTCCGCATGAAAGGGTCTCGTCTTCTACCCCGCGCTCATAGGTGCGCATGTCGATAACTTTTAAGGCTTTTAGGTTCACATAATTTACGTTAATGCCTTGCGCTTGGTAAACCTCATTGTAGCGAATTTGCTTTGCCTCGTTTACCAAATCCATGTCATAAATTGGTTCAGACCGAAATTGCACATAATGTGGCGAACCTGTATTAAGCTCAAAAACGTGTTCTTGTAATTGTTTGTAATTTACCACATTGATCATTTGCAAAGAAATCCAATTGCTGTTTATGCCGGCTTCACTTATTTCGGCCTCATGCCAACCATCAATGGCAAAAAATCCTACTTTATTTTCTGCTAATTTTAAATCAAAGATGAAGCGCGCAAAACACCTTCCGCCATTGCCACACATGGAACTTTCTTTGCCATCGCTGTTAAAATACTGCATGTAAAAAGTGCCATCTTTATTTTTTTGTAAAAGAATAAGTCCGTCGGCGCCAATGCCAAATCTGCGGTCGCACAGCCTTTCTACCAATGCAACATCGTTGGCTGGAAAGAGACGTTCACGGTCGTCTATCATTACAAAATCGTTGCCAGTACCTTGGTATTTATAAAATGTGATCACTCTTCTGCTAATTTATGAAATTGCTTGTCGGGAAATAAAAAATAGGCCCTGTTTTGCACTATTAAATAATAGGAATTAATATCCTCTGAGTAGCTTAAATAAAAAGATTCTTGAGGCTTAATATCATAAACCAATAGTTTTTTTCCATCAAAAACATAGCCCCTAAAATGCAAGGGCGAATCCCAATATTCTACCAACAACTGCCTTGGAATCTGACTAGGTTGCTTAAAAAAACTTTGCCTCACCAACTCCTCCAAAGTGGTATCAGATAAAAGACTATCTGTTTGCACCATTAGTTTAGCCAACCTTTCGCTTACCAATTTCGACTCAAGCACCCTAAACAAAGAATCTGTCACAAAAAAATCGCCCTGAATTTTAACTTCGTTGCCATCTATGAGTTGAGACAAATGTTGCTCCGATAAATTGGCGCTTTCACTATCTAAATTTGCCTCATTTGATTTGGTATAGGCACTTTTGTTCCTAGTTATAGTATTAGATGGTAAAGAATCTTCAGCTGATTTATGCTTATGATCAAATACATGAATTTGATCTATCAAAGGAATTCTGAGCCTTCGCTGCTCTTTGTGATAAGAGTCTGATAAATAATAATCTAAAATTAGGACCAAACAAACCATGGATAAAACGGCATAAACCCAACCCCATTTCTGAGGTTTCTTAATCATAAGTTCAGGCACATCATACTCTGCAAGCTCCTCTGCAACAATTTTACTTCGATTGTTTTTATAATATTCAAAGGCTGCTAAAAAATCAGAACTGCTACTTAATTTCTTTTCAAAAAGCTGCAACTCTTCACCCTGCATCTCATTTCTGAGATACTTTTCAAAAAAATATTGATGTTTATCGTGAGGAATATGCATGAATTTTTGACTTACAGGAACGGCAAATTTCAACAATTAATTGGTAAAATTTGTCACATATATTTTCCGTTAGTCAAATATATTTTAAAAAATCTGACATTTTGTACAATGGAATGATTTTTGGAAAGCAATCAAAAAATAATTAATGTTACATATGAAAAAGTACCTAGGAATGTTTGTAGTGGCTGCCATTGGTGGCCTTTTTGCCCTTGGATTATCCAAGCTAATTAAGCACGATGACCAAACAAATTTTGAGGCCGATTACTTGGCAAAGTTTGCAAGTGTGCAAGACCAAGGAAACCCAGATTTTACCGCTGTTGCAGAGCTAGTTACCCCAACTGTGGTGCACATTATTACAACTGTTAACTCATCTAACGAAACGGGAGAAGACGCATTTGGCGGCTTCTTTAAGGGCTTCGAAATGCCTAGAACAGGCTCTGGCTCTGGGGTTATCATCTCTTCAGACGGATATATTGTTACCAACAACCACGTAATTGAAGGAGCCACAAAAATTACTGTTATCTTAAACGACAAGCGCGAGTATGCAGCAGAATTGCTGGGCAGGGATCGTAACACAGATTTGGCATTGCTTAGAATAGAAGAAAAAAACTTGCCATTTGCCGTAGTAGGCAACTCAGACCAAGTAAAAGTGGGTCAATGGTGCTTAGCAGTAGGCAATCCATTTAACCTCACCTCAACTGTAACTGCAGGTATTGTGAGCGCAAAAGGCCGCGGTCTGAACCTACTCCGCGACCCAAGAAATCAGGAAACACAATACGCCATCGAAGCATTTATACAAACCGATGCCGCAGTAAATCCAGGGAATAGCGGTGGTGCTTTGGTTTCAACAGATGGAAAATTAATTGGCATCAACACTGCCATTGCAAGCTCTACCGGACAATACGCTGGATATGCATTTGCCATCCCATCTAATTTAATGAAGAAAGTAGTCGATGATTTAATCAAGTATGGTGAAGTGCAAAGAGGATTATTGGGAGTTCAAATTCAAGATGTAAACAATCAAATAGCAGAAAAAGAAGGCCTCAAAGATGTAAAAGGTGTGTTTGTTGCAAAAGTTAACGAAAACAGTGCCGCCGCCTCCGCAGGCATCAAAGATGGTGATGTAATTGTGTCTATTGATGGCGAAAAAGTAAACACCAGCAACGAACTGCAAGAGAAGGTTGGAAAGAAAAGTCCGGGCGATAAAGTATTGGTGGGTTTAATTCGCAAGGGTAATAACATTGAGGTAACTGCAACCTTACGCAACAAAGAAGGCAAAGCAGAATTAGCGGCCGCCGAGAAAATAGAAACCAATAAGGTACTCGATTGCGAGTTCGAATCTATTCCAAGAGAAGAGCGACTCAAACTAAAAATTGCCAATGGCATTCGCATCAAAAAGGTTGGCGAAAAAAGTCCGCTCAAAAAAGCAGGCATCCCTTCTGGCTTTGTATTAACTTACATTGATAAGAAACCAGTTGCAACCATAACAGATGTTAAACTAAACCTCGAAGGCCATAAAGGCGGCGTGCTTCTAGAAGGCATAAATCCTGATGGTAGCAAAGGTTACTACGGATTTGGATTGTAGGAGGAAAGCTGTTAGCTGTTAGCTGTTAGCTGTTAGCTGTTAGCTGTTAGCTGTTAGCTGTTAGCTGTTAGCTGTTAGCTGTTAGCTGTTAGC
>JBILVK010000096.1:0-10542 GCA_044370475.1 Bacteroidia bacterium | reverse complement strand
AAAAACTTGACAGATTCGTCAGTAAAAAAAGCAAAACAAATCCTAAGGAAGCCATTGTTTTTTGTAATCTTGCAGCTGTAATCTTTTTGTTCTCCATACGGTATAATTGACATGCAAGATAAAAATATTCTGATAAAAGGTGCAAGGATGCACAACCTAAAAAACGTTTCGGTAAGTATTCCTCGAAATAAACTAACTGTTGTAACGGGAGTTTCTGGCTCTGGCAAGAGTAGTTTGGTATTCGACACATTGTATGCCGAGGGTCAAAGACGTTATGTTGAGAGTTTATCTGCATATGCGAGGCAATTTTTAGGAAAGATGAACAAGCCAGATGTAGATACCATTCAAGGGATATCGCCATCTATAGCTATTGAACAAAAAGTAAACACCAAAAACCCGAGGAGTACCGTTGCTACAAGCACAGAGATTTACGATTACCTTAAATTGTTGTTTGCAAGAATTGGAGTTACCTACTCTCCTATTTCTGGCAAAGAAGTTATAAGGCATAGCGTTGAGCATGTAACCGACTTTATCCTTTCACAAGCAGAGTCAAGCAAAGTATACCTGCTAGTTGCATTGAGGGGAAAAGGGGATGATTTAAAAAAGGAGTTAGAGCTGCATTTGCAGAATGGATTTAACCGTGTCTATTTAAAGGGAGAGATGCTCCAAATAGAAGATTACCTAGAAAATGGGTTGGTTCGAACCGACAAGAAAAAAAAGGCAGGAAGCAAGAAGGCAGCCGAGGGCGAGGCAGAATTGGATGAAGTTTACTTGTTGGTTGATCGCTTTGCGGTGCTTCATTTTGATGAAGATTTTCAGAACAGAATAAGCGATTCGGTTCAGACCGCATTTTTTGAAGGCCATGGTGATTTGATATTGTTGTTGGATGGAGAAAAGCAGGAAATGGTGCCATTTAACAATAGGTTTGAGGAGGATGGTATTTCTTTTGAGCAGCCCAGTGTTAATTTTTTTAGCTTTAATAATCCGTATGGGGCATGTAAAACTTGCGAAGGATTTGGGAGTGTAATTGGCATTGATGAAGATTTGGTGGTGCCAGATAAAGGCTTATCTGTTTATGAAGATGCCATAGTGCCTTGGAAGGGTGAGGTGATGCAAGAATGGAAGCATCAATTTGTTGCCTTGAGTAGAAAAAATGATTTTCCAATTCACAAACCTTATCATGAATTAACGGCTAAACATAAGGCGTATTTATGGCAAGGTGGTAAAGGTTGGGATGGGATTAATGGGTTCTTTAAAGAGCTAGAGAAGCAGACGTATAAAATTCAGTACAGAGTAATGTTGGCGCGGTATAGGGGCAAAACTACTTGTATGGATTGTATGGGTACAAGGTTACGTAAAGACAGCAATTATGTGATGTTGAAACCCGAGAATTTTAGTGATGAAATTGCAGGGACAGAAAGAGATAAACGCATCAATTTATCACAGCTTATTTTGATGAGTATAGACGAAAGTTATGCTTATTTAGTGGGTTTAAAATTGAACGAAGTTCATTATAAAATTGCGAAGCGCATATTAATTGAGATACAAAATAGGTTGTTGTTTTTAAAGAAAGTTGGACTTGGTTATTTATCTTTAAACAGGTTATCTAATACCTTAAGTGGTGGCGAAAGTCAGCGAATTAATTTGGCCACTTCCTTGGGCTCAAGTTTGGTGGGGTCTCTGTATATATTGGATGAGCCAAGCATTGGATTGCATAGCAGAGATACAGAAAAACTCATTGAAGTATTGAAAGCTTTGCGTGATATTGGCAATACGGTTGTAGTGGTTGAGCATGATCAAGACATCATGGAGCAGGCCGATTTAATTATTGATATGGGTCCGTACGCTGGTATACATGGCGGAGAAATTGTGGCAACAGGAAGCTTGAAAGAATTGCGTTTAAATGAAGCCAGTTTAACGGGTAAATATTTAAATGGTGTGGAGAATATTCCCATACCAGAAAGAAGAAGAAAATGGAATCAGACTATTCAATTGAAAGGGGTTAGACAGAACAATTTAAAAGGCTTTGATGTTCAATTTCCTTTGCATGTTTTAACAGTAGTAACGGGAGTAAGTGGCAGTGGAAAGACCACCTTAATTAAGAGCATTTTGTACCCAGCTTTGCAAAAGCAAATGGGCAGTTACAGCGGAGAAAAAACAGGAAGCTTTGATAAATTACAAGGTGATTTTGGGGCAATTAAATCCATAGAATTTGTAGATCAAAATCCCATTGGAAAGTCATCTCGATCGAATCCGGTTACGTATATAAAAGCCTATGATGGAATAAGGGAATTATATGCCTCACAACCCTTGGCCAAGCAAAGGGCATATAAACCCCAGCATTTTAGTTTTAACGTTGATGGAGGAAGGTGTGATACCTGCGCAGGAGAAGGAGAAATAACCATTGAAATGCAGTTTATGGCAGACGTGCATTTGCCATGCGAAGAATGCGGTGGCAGTAGGTTTAAAGAAGAAGTAAGAGAAGTGCATTATAAGGGCAAAAGTATCAGTGACGTGCTGAACCAAAGCATAGATGAGGCGATAGTATTTTTTAGTGAGGAGAAATCATTATCTGCTAAGCTTAAGACCTTACAAGATGTTGGATTAGGATATATAAAATTAGGACAAAGTTCTAATACTTTAAGCGGAGGAGAAGCTCAGCGAGTAAAGCTTGCATCCTTTTTAGGCAAAGGAAAAAATAGTGATCCAGTACTTTTTATTTTTGATGAACCCACTACAGGATTGCATTTTCATGATATTAGAAAATTGTTAAATTCCTTTTTTGCATTGTTGGATCAGGGCCATAGTATATTGGTGATTGAACACAATATAGACGTGATAAAATGCGCAGATTGGGTGATAGATCTAGGTCCGGAAGCAGGCATTGAAGGAGGGCATTTGGTATTTGAAGGCACTCCAGAAGATATGGTAAAAGCGGCAAAAGGATATACTGCACACTATTTGAAAGAAAAGATGTGAATAGTATCATTTTTATTGTTCATATTAATTACTAATTTGGTCTAATTAATAATTAGACACATGGCCATTCAAAAACTTCTAGTAGCCAATAGAGGCGAAATTGCTATACGCGTATTTAGAGCCGCGGTTGAGTTGGATATTAAAACTGTTGCCATTTACACTTATGAAGATAGGTATTCGTTGCATAGGTATAAAGCA
The DNA here is from genome assembly GCA_044370475.1 of Bacteroidia bacterium. GTDB lineage: Bacteria > Bacteroidota > Bacteroidia > UKL13-3 > UKL13-3 > B1. The sequence goes on along the minus strand of JBILVK010000096.1, from coordinate 7,365 downwards.
GATGAGAGTTACCAAATAGGAAAAGAAACAGACCCTTTAAAACCCTATTTGGATGTTGAAGAGATTATTCATGTTGCTAAAAGTAATCATGTAGATGCCATACATCCAGGTTATGGATTCTTAAGTGAGAATGCTCATTTTGCACAAAGATGTAGGGAAGAAGGAATTATATTTATTGGTCCGGACCCAGAAGTAATGCGCCAATTAGGCGATAAGGTAATGGCCAAACGCGTTGCTATCAAGGCTGAGGTTCCTATTATACAAGACAGTAAAGAAGATTTATTGAGTTATGAAATTGCTCATAAGGAGGTAAGTAAGATTGGACTACCTGTTATGATTAAGGCAGCGGCGGGTGGCGGTGGACGTGGGATGCGCGTGGTAAGGGATTTTGAAAGTTTAGAAAAAAACTTTTATGAAGCCAAGAACGAAGCCAAGGTTGCCTTTGGTGATGATACCTTGTTTATAGAAAAATTTATTGACCAACCTAGGCATATAGAAGTGCAGATTATGGGTGATAGGTTGGGTAACTTGGTGCATTTACATGAACGTGATTGCAGTGTACAACGTAGGTTTCAGAAAGTGGTTGAAATGGCACCAGCCCCTTCTATATCTAAAAAAACACGAGATGATTTACATGCCTATGCGCTTAAAATATGCAGGGAAGTAAATTATAATAATGTAGGTACAGTTGAGTTTTTGGTTGATAAAGAAGAGCGTATTTATTTTATTGAAGTTAATCCGCGTATTCAAGTTGAGCATACGGTAACAGAAGCGGTAACGGGCATTGATATCGTGAAATGTCAGATACGTATTGCAGAAGGATATGCATTGAACAGTGCAGAGATTAATATTGCTAATCAAGAATCAGTAAAGGTAGATGGATTTGCGGTGCAAGTGCGCATTACTACAGAAGACCCAAGCAATGGATTTAAGCCCGACCATGGCACCATCATTGCCTACAGAAATGCAGGCGGACCAGGCATACGCTTAGATGAAGGAAGTGCTTATCCGAATGTGAAAATTTCGCCGTTTTTTGATTCTTTGTTGGTGAAAGTTACTGCCACAGGAAGGAATCTTTTTGAGGCATCTGAAAGATTACAAAGGGTATTAAAAGAATTCAGAATTAGGGGAGTTAAGACCAATATAAGCTTCTTAGAAAATGTACTGAAACATCCTACCTTTTTAGCTGGTAATACAACGGTTAATTTTATAGATGCGCATCCTGAGTTGTTTAAATATTCTAAGAAATTAGATAGAGGAACCAAGGCCTTGATGTATATAGCAGATATTACTGTTAATGGCAATGAAGATGTGAAGAAGGTTGATGTATCTAAGGTTTTCAGGAATCCGGTAGTACCAGAATTCAATAAGTACGATGCTTTTCCTAAAGGCACAAAAGATTTGTTAAACGAGTTGGGTCGGACCAAATTTACCGCTTGGTTAAAAGAGCAAAAGTCCATTCAATACACAGATTGCACTTGGAGAGATGCTCACCAAAGTTTAATGGCAACAAGGGTAAGAACAACTGATATATTGAAGGTAGCAGAATCGTTTGCAAAGAACAACCCAGAGGTGTTTTCATTGGAAATGTGGGGCGGAGCCACCTTTGATGTTACCTTGAGATTTTTGCATGAAAATCCTTGGCAGCGCCTGCAATTATTGAGAGAAGCGGTTCCTAATATTTTGTTTCAAATGTTAATTAGGGGGTCGAATGCGGTTGGTTATAAGGCCTATCCTGATAACTTGGTTGAACGATTTATTGAAGAAAGCAGCAAGAATGGAATAGATGTTTTTAGGATATTTGATTCATTGAATTGGATTGAAGGAATGCGGGTAAGTATAAAAGCTGTGAACGAGCGCACGCCGGGACTTGCAGAGGCATGTATTTGTTATACTGGAGACTTTATGGATGCCCAGAAAAACCACAAATTCAACTTAGAATATTACCTGACTTTAGCCAGGCAATTAGAAGATGCTGGTGCGCATATTTTGGGTATTAAAGATATGGCTGGTTTATTGAAACCCTTTCAGGCAGAAGTATTGATTGGAGAATTGAAAAAGGTAGTTGATTTACCTATTCATTTGCATACACATGATACCAGCAGCATACAAGCCGCAACCTATTTAAAAGCCATAGAAGCAGGTGTAGATGTGGTGGATGTTGCATTGGCGAGTATGAGTGGACTTACCTCGCAGCCCAATTTTAATTCTATTGTTGCCATGATGCATGGTCAGGAAAGAGAATTGAAAATGAACTTGAAATCCTTGAATGATTTTTCTAATTATTGGGAAGCGGTGCGTGAGTTTTACTATCCGTTTGAACATGAGTTGAAGGCTGGTACTGCAGAGGTGTATGATCATGAAATTCCGGGCGGACAATATTCTAATTTACGTCCGCAAGCCCGCAGTTTGGGCTTAGAAGACAAGTTTGAGACCATTAAACAAAACTACGTGGTGGTGAATAAGATGTTTGGGGATATTGTTAAAGTAACACCAAGTTCTAAAGTAGTTGGGGATATGGCATTGTTTATGACGGCCAATGGCTATTCTGCCAAAGACATTGTTGAGAATGGAGATATGATTTCTTTTCCCGACAGTGTGATAGAGTTGTTTATGGGCGAGTTGGGACAGAACCCTGGAGGCTTTCCAGAAGTAGTATCGAGTAAGATATTGAAAGGAAAAGTACCTTTTAAAGGAAGGCCTAATGAGCATTTAGCAGCTATAGATTTTGACAAAGAATTTGCAGAATTTCAATTGAAGTTTGGCACTGATTATACCTTTTTGGATTGTTTAAGTTATTTGTTTTACCCCAAAGTATTTGAAGACTATGCTAAAAAGAGAGAGCAATTTGGTGCGCTATGGCATTTGCCAACACCCGCTTTCTTTTATGGGTTAAAGAACAATGAAGAGACCTTTATAGAGTTGGCACCAGGTAAGAATATTTTGATACGCATGTTGAATGTGATAGACGAAGGAGATGGTAAGCGCTTGGTATTTTTTAGGTTGAATGGACAAACCAGAAGTGTGGAAGTGGTGGATAGAAACTATAAAGGCACCAAGGTGAGCAATAAAAAAGTGAGCGGTGAGAATGAGATTGGCTCGCCTTTGCAAGGAAGGCTCTCAAAGGTATTGGTAAAAGTTGGCGATAAGGTTGAGAAAAACACTCCTTTGTTTGCCATAGAAGCCATGAAGATGGAGAGTACGGTGGTTGCGCCAAGGAAAGGCGTTATAAGCTCTGTATTATTGGCCGATGGTGTATTGATAGAGCAAGATGATGTGGTTGTAATTTTAGAGGTTAAATAGTACAAGTTAAATTTAAGAAGCATGTTTAAAAAGATTGTAGTGAACAAAATTATTTTTGTGATGATTGGGTTGCTTGTTTTGGGAATAAGTGAAAGCGTTTATGCAGGAAAAAAGCCTGTAAAAATGTCGGCTACCGAAGAAATTAAACAAGTGATGCAGAAGCAAGAGGAAGCATGGAATAGAGGCGATTTAGACTCCTTTATGGTTCACTACTGGAACTCCCCCAATTTGAGATTTGTTTCAAAGACCAAGGTGCGCATGGGATGGCAGAATGTATATAATAATTACCATGAGAACTATGCAGAGAAAGGAGATATGGGCGTTTTGGGTTTTGATATAAAATCTGTGGAATTGATAGGTAAAGAAGATGCCATGGTGGTGGGTAGTTGGAAGGTTGATAACAAGAATGGTACCTTTGCAGGGCATTTTACCTTGTGGTTTAAACTGATTGATAAAAGGTGGCAAATTATATTGGACCATACCAGTTAAAAAGTGTGTATGGAAAGAAGTTTGTTTCATTATAAGCAAGTATATTTTTGGAGTTTAATAACAATGCTTTTGGGCTTAGTAGCCTTTAAGTTTGATGCACTTTTTTTGCCATTTTTTTGGGATGAAGCTTGGGTATATATGCCAGCCATTAGGACCATGGCAGAGAGCGGTCCGAGTATATTACCAGGAGCCATTGATGCAGAGTTGTATACAGGTCACCCTCTCCTATTTTACTTTTTGGCAGCCAGTTGGGTAAAGTTATTTGGCGATAGTTTATGGGTGGCACATAGTTTTCCATTGCTGATATCTATGAGCCTTTTGGTGAGTGTTTATTATGTTGGATATCATTGGACCAAATCGGTTTTTGCCGCAGCAGTTAGTGCATTATTGGTATTGGTTCAGCCCATATTTTTGACCCAAAGCACCTTTTTGCTCATTGAATGTTGGTTGGGATTATTATTTGTATGGAGCTTCTATTTTTATTTTTCTAGAAAGTGGATGGGATTTGCGGCGGTGCTTGTAATGGCGCTGTGGAGTAAGGAAAGCGCCTATACCCTACTCCCCTGTTTTGGGTTGATTGCGCTATTGGAGTATTTTATTTTAAAAGAAAGTGCCAAGGTATTGGGTTTAAAATGGGCAGGTATTTTGGGAATATTTTTGTTGGGTTTTGTCTTCTTTTTTATTCAGAAAGAGAAGATGGGATGGTACTTTTTTCCAAGGCATAGCAATTGGATAAACTTTGATGAAATGAATTACAAGTTTGATATAGCTATTGACATTTTATTTAAAAATCAAGGACGGAGTTATTATTATATATTGGCATTTGCGGCATTGTTTATTGGTATTTTTAAGCATGATTTTAGGTTAAAGAAATTTCAGTATTTGCAGGTAGCTGGTATTTTGATTTTTGCCTTTGGATTTAGTTTGTTTGCCTCTATTAATTTCTTTTCGGGTCGGTATTTATTTGGCGCGATACCCTTGTTGATGTTGGGTTGCGGAATATTTTTTGCGGCCATAGAAAAGAGTGTTTTGTTTAAATATATGCTGCCTTTATTGCTAGTTTATGCAGTGCCCAATATTATGACCAGTCTTGCATTAAAAGAATTTTCGGATACCGAATTAAGCTATACCAAATTATTGAATGCGCAGGTAAAAATGGTGGATTATTTGGTTGCAAATCCACCTCAAGAACAAACCTATGCACCCTTTTTGATGTTGGTGAATTTGAGTAATTCTAAATCTGGCTTTGTAAAGGAAGGCATGCATTATTTAAGCAATGATGTAAAAGACAGTGCCAATGTGTATTATTTGAGTTTGCCCAATGAGCATGAGCAGGATTTTGACAGCATTATGGCCACAGGAAAATTGGAGTTGGTATACCGAGCCGAGGAGGCACAGGCTTGGGTTGATTTGCATAAGAAGAAGTGAGTTTATTTGTTAGGCAATAGCTCTGAACCAAGTCATACGCGGGTAGATTTGTGTATGTAAATTTAAATATATTGGTTAAGCCAATAGCTCTGAGCGAAGTCATGAGCGTGTAGATTTGCATAAGAAGAAGTGAGTTTCTTATATTGCCGCTGAATGAACCTAAAAGTTAAACAGTGGATAGACGGATATATTGGGAAAGCTATAGTGGCTGTAAACCTAGTATTTGTGAGGGGTTTGGGACTTTTATTGCGCAGAGATCACAGTTTAAATAAAGCTCCAGACCATATTTTGGTGATAAAAATGTTGGGTTTGGGCAGCATATTGATGGCTGCAGACAGCTTACAAAGTTTAAGGAAAAGGTATCCGGAAGCGAAATTAATTTTGCTTTGTGGCAAGGGCATTGCGCCGGGGATAAAACCTTTAAACCTATTTGATGAAATATGGGAGAATGACGATACCAATGTATTTACCCTAATCAGTTCTGGTGTTAGCGCTCTTTATAGGTCCATACGCTTAAGAAATTTGTGGGTATTAGACCTAGAAGTATATTCGGTATTAACTACACTGTTTAGTTCATGGACGATGGCTAGAAATAGGTTTGGGTTTCAGTTAAACAAGGTACATTTTAGAAATTATTTGAATACCCACAATGTGTTTTTTAACCAGTTTACCACGGTTACAGAAAACTATGAGACCTTGGTAAGCGCCATGGGAGTTGATGCAATTGAAGCCTTTGCGTTAGACATTGAAAAGATTGAAAATCCTTTTGCAAGCAAATGTGTAGCCATTAATAATACCTGTAGTGAGTTGGGAGGCGATTTAAGAAAAATTCCAGAAAACTTATTGGTTCAGACCGTAAAATTTATATTGAACAATAGCGATTATACTATCTTATTAACAGGCGCACCTGTTGACTTTGAAGGCAATGAGACATTTTTGAAAAACAATGGATTAGAGGCAGATGCACGAGTAAAAAACATTGCTGGAAAATTTAGTTTGGCAGCCTATTATTCTTTGTTAAAATACCATTGCAAAGCCATGATAAGCATAGACAGTGCGCCTTTTCACATGGCCATTAAAGCCGGCTTGCCTACTTTGTCTTTTTGGGGACCTATTAATCCGGTTCAGCGGTTTAGGTTTGATTTGCACAAGCAGCATGAATTTGTGTATTTGCAAACTGCCTGTTCTCCATGTATTCATTTGAGTGATGTGGTGCCTTGTGGGGGCAATAATATTTGTATGAAGCAGATGGACATGCGTATGATAGAACCTAAAATTAAGTCGATTTTAAAGCTATGAGTAAACAATATAAAACACTTCAATTTATCCTATTTATCATTGTGTTTACTATCATTGGATATAGGACCATTCATGTTTCTGTTTTTGATAGCGAAAGGGCGCGAGATGGCGTATTTGGTGATGGTTACAGCGACATTAACACCATTTCATCTGCAAGGTATTTTTTAGATTCTGGCTTTACACAGACCAGTTTTTTGCCCGTGCATGATTATTTTCCGGGTGATCCAAACTATGTGCAATCTACTTATACGCACTACCCTCCTATTCCCAATATTTTGGCGGGGGTTTATGCGGTAGTTTTTAATTCAAAAGACGAAACGGTGCTAAGGATAGTGCCAGGTTTATTGGCAGTTGTATTCTTCTTTTTTATCTTTCATGTTTTGCACTTTTGGATGAAAGATGAGAAGAAGGCCATGATTGGTGCGTCTTGTTTGTGGTTGGCCAATTACTTCTTGTGCTATGCCGATAATTTGCATCAGCATTTGTATGGGGAGTTGTTGAAATGGGTTTATGTTTTTGGCTTATACCTATATTATGAATCTGGTGGGAAGCGGCATGGAATATGGGCAATGCTGATGCTTATTATGGTATTGGAGGTGAATATCAGTTTTGAGCAACCGGTTTATTTGGGCATTGCAACTTTGGGATTTTCGTGGATCTATACACGTAAGATTTTCTCTATAACAACGGTTCCAGCAGCGGCCATGGTATTGTTTGGCTTTGGATTGCATATGGCACAAAATGCGCATTATTATGGCAGTTGGCAAATGGCCATTGACGATATGACAAAGGCTTATACCTTTAGGGCAACGGGTGTTGACGTGGAAGGTTATATCAATACTAAGA
>JBILVK010000024.1:0-33389 GCA_044370475.1 Bacteroidia bacterium | reverse complement strand
TTTTCAACCAAATTTTCCTTATTATGGTATTTCAATATTTGTACTTTCCTATATTGATGCACGGTACCTAAGGACTATTAATGCGGAGAATGGATTTGTTTTAAATTCTTAAATTGACTTTTGGTATTTCATGAAAAAAAATGCTCTTTTGTTAAATTATCCTTTTGTAAAGAGCTTTTATGAGCCAAATTCGATTATCCATTATCATACCATTTTACCAACAATTCGACTTCCTTTTGAGGTGTATACGTTCTGTAAAATGTTCTTTGGATAAAGCAAAGTTAGACTCAAATTTTGAACTTATAATTATAAACGACTCTCCTCGGTTTCCTCAACAAAATCTTCAAGAGCAATTAGAAAGTCATTTCGAAAAAGAATTTGTTAAGTGCATTATTCTGAAATTAAATAGAGAAAATTATGGGGTAGCCATTTCAAGAAATGTTGGTTTAGATTGTGCAAGAGGCTCACATATTCATGTTTTGGATCAGGATGATGAAATAACAGAGGATTTCTATTTATTAAATCTAAATGCCTTAGAAAATGCTGATTGGGTGCTATGTAATGGTTATTTCCAAAATCAGAATTTAAATAGGAAACACCTGATTTATTACTTTAGGCCAAGCCTAACACTTGATAATTTTATCCTCGACGATTTTGTGAGGTCGCCAGGCCAAGTGGTTTTCAAAAGTTCACTTATAAGAAATTGCCGTTTTATTGCACCAATTATGCACAAGGGTGCCGACGACCGTTTCTTTTGGATTTTGATGTATGGACTTTCACCAAAAATGAAAACCGCATATTTGTCAGATCCCTTATATATAGCGCATTTACACGATGATAATTTTAGTAATGATAGTCAAGAATTGTATCGTTCTTGTAAAGAACTTTGGAACGCTATGCCTATGGATGTTTTTGGTTCAAAGCGAAAATTAATTAATCGTAATAAATTGGCTATTGATTATATATTAAACATAAATAGGTCACTTCCTGCATTTATAGAATACCTTCGATATAAATATAGATTCAATAGGATGTTAAGATTTATAATTAAATTTACATTTGCTTAATGGTTAAGTTGTTAATTATAAATTCTACCCTTGAGCGTAGTGGTTTAACCAATGTGTTTTATAATTTGGTAAAACACCTCGATAGAACACAATTTGATATTCATATCCTTACGCTTTCCAAAGAACCTAAACATTCTCGTTTGGCCGATTTTGAAAAATTAAGTGTTCATTTACATTCATTACAATTAGAGGGTTTTAAGAGGTTTTTCTTTAATAAAAGTATTATTCAAGAAAAAATTAATTCTATTGCGCCAGATATAATTCATACTTTTAGTTTTAGAGGTAATGTATTTGCAAGTCAATACTTTAAACATTTTCCAAGAATTGTTACCATACAAGCCAATTTAAGAGAGAATTACCAAGTTGATTATGGAAAGTTTATTGGGAAATTAATCGCCACACTTGAATTGCATTTAGATAAATCTGCCAATTACATTACTGTTTGTTCTAATACTTTAGCCAAAGAATACAGCTATTTTAATAATCTTATTTGCATCCCAAATGGGGTTAGTCAAGAAAATTATTATGCATTGCCTCCTTACGAGAAGGTCTCGCTAAGACAAAGATATAGTGTGGGTTTGGATAAGGAAGTTTTTGTTTGTACAGGATTAATTAATGAGCGAAAAGATTCATTTACAGTATTAAAAGCTTTTATGGATTATGCCAATTCAAATCAAATTTTATATATGGTTGGTTCTGGAACCTTGCTAAATGCTTGTAAAGAATTGGCAAAAGATCATCCACAAATTTGTTTTACAGGTATGGTTGATAATGTGATGGATTATATTGGCTTGTCCGATTTTTTTATTAGCGCCTCTTTATCAGAAGGTATGCCAAATGCTGTGTTGGAGGCGGGTTTCGCAAAGTTAAATTTGTTATTAAGTGATATCCCAGCCCACCTCGAACTGAAAGAAAACAATTGCTTAGGAGTTTCTTATTTTCAGACCTCAAGCAAGGACGAATTGGGTAAATTAATTCAAACAGCTCAGCGTTCTGAAGTAAATATGGCGCAGGTTTATTCAGCTAATTCAATGGCTCTATCTTTTCAGGATTTATATCTAAAGTTAATTAGGAAATAGTATTTTAAGGTGGAATTACTCTTTTCTTTTTATATTGTGCCTGAATTAACATCATGAGCGATTTACAATATTTTAATTATCTTAAAACTAGAAGCAAATTGGCATTGTTTTATAGGTCCAATCTTGTTTATCCTTCCTTAAAAAAAGTTCTATCTGGTAAAGTTTTGGATATAGGTTGTGGTATTGGCGATTTTTTAATGTGTAGACCAAATACCGTGGGTATTGATATTAATGCCTTAAATGTAAATTATTGTAAAGAAAAAGGTTGGGAGGCTTATGCCATAGAAAATAATCACTTTCCTTTTTCTGAAAACACCTTTGACGGAGCTGTTTTGGATAATGTATTAGAGCATTTAACCGAACCACAAATTACTTTGTTAGAGGCAAAACGTGTACTTAAGCCTAATGCTAAGTTAATTATTGCAGTTCCTGGAATAAAAGGGTATACAATGGACGATGACCATAAACATTTTTATGATGAGGCAGAGATGAATTCTCTCCTTTCAAACTTTGGTTTTGTTAATGTAAATTATTTGTATCGTCCTACGTTTTTTAAATCCACTTACTTCAGTAAAAGGCTTTCACAGTATTGTATTTATGGGGTGTTTGAGCTTCAGAAATAATTAGAGTACGTTTATTTTTTCAATCAAATTGGTTCGGGTATTTAATATCTCCAAGCCATTTAGAAGTTTTAATCTGTCTGTACCTCCAATAAAGGTTAATTGTCCTTCCTGGTTTCTACTTTCCCTAAATTTCGATTCAACATAGCCTTGCTCTGCAGTTAATGTTGGCAATTGTTTCAATTTATCATTTCTTACAAAATAAGCATTGTTGCCTGCACGGTTCGAACCGATGAATGCATAGCCCTTCTCTTCTGCTAAATCGCAATACGATAATATAGAGCAGCCACAATACAAATGACTATAGTGTTTGTTTTGCCTTACAAAATCTGCTTCGTATGGAATCGTCCAGGGCTGGTTTGAACCAAAAATGCTATTGTATTCCATTACTACGAGCGTTGGATTTACACAGGTAATTGCTTTCCAAATATGGTAATCATTGCCATCAATATCTATATGTAAAAGGCCTAGTTTATTGGCAAATCCCGCTTCAGTAATTAAGGTGTTTATATTGTCGGCCGTGATAAAAGCCTCCTTTGCATGAAGCTCATGTTGCCAATACAACTCATCCTCTTGTATTTTTTTTATATGTTGTCTCGAGCCATCCATTACAAAGCCTGTCCAGTTCTTAGATTTTAAAAGATAACGAGTATTGGCTTCCGAATAATCTTCTACACCAAATTCAAGGAAGGTCTGGTGTTCAAAGTCTAGGTACTCACTTAAGAAATTAATAATACCATCATCACCCCATTGAGAAAAAATACTAAACTCTGCAGCCTGAATATTCTTTAAAATGGCTTCTTTGTTTTGATTATTTAAAGCAGATAATACTTGCCCTTGTAGCATTTTAACCGATTCTGTTTGCTTAAGGATCAAACGGTTTTGGGACGGAATTTTCCTAAAGGTTTCAAATATGCTCTTTAATTTTTGTAACATGCTGTGGGTGCCAATTGGCAGGCAATTTATAAAAAAAGTAATTGGTAAACCTAGTAGATTTTCGTTAATTTGCTTAGTGAGCCAAAATGTTAAGATAAGTGCTTCTATTGTTGTTTATAAGCACAGGTATGCTCAGCTTGCTGAGTTGGTCAATGCTATACTTGTTTTGCCTTTTGAGCTTAAACTATTTATTATAGATAATTCACCTCAAAGAACCCTTGAGCAAGAATTGCCAAGCTCAAAATGCATTCAATATCATTTTTGTAATGCAAATCTTGGCTATGGAAAAGCACATAATATTGCTCTTCGTTTGGCCGCAAATTGGTCTGAATTTCATCTCGTATTAAATCCAGATATTTTGTTTGAACCAAAAGCAATTGTGGCATTGGTAGATTATATGAAGGTGAAGCCCAATATTGGATTGCTAATGCCTAAAGTTCTTTATGCCAATGGTGAAACACAATTTCTTTGTAAGTTGTTTCCAACTCCATTTGATTTAATAATGCGTAGGTTTATTCCTGGCTTTTTAAAAAGTAGATTGCAATTGCGCTTGGATCAATACGAGCTCAAACATAAGAATTACGACGAGATAATGGAGGTGCCTAACCTATCTGGTTGTTTTATGTTTTTGCGGATGGATGTGCTAAGAATTGTGGGCTTGTTTGATGAGAGTTTCTTTATGTATTTAGAAGACACAGATTTGAGTAGACGTATCAATTTGCAGTTTCAAACCATTTATTATCCCAAGGTTTCTATTATTCATCAATACGAAAAGGGGTCTTATAAAAGCCTCAAATTGCTTAAATACCATATTGTTTCAGCATTTAGATACTTTAATAAATATGGTTGGTTTTTTGATACTGTTCGGACCACCATTAATGGGATTCAGAAATCATGAAGGTATCTGTTATAACAGCCGTTTTTTCCAATCAAGCATTTATTCATGATGCAATAAATTCTGTGCTCTCACAAAAGAATGTGGACCTTGAGTATATCATAGTAGATGGAGGTTCTACTGATGGAACTGTTGAGGTGGTTTTGTCGTATGGAGATAAAATTTCAAAGTTTATTTCCGAACCAGATGAAGGGGTTTACTTTGCCTTAAATAAAGGGATCTCAATGGCCACTGGTGATATTATTGCCCTATTGCATAGCGATGATTTTTATGCACACCCATTTGTGCTTTCCCAAGTGGTTCAAGCCTTTGAAGAAACCAATTGTGATGCGGTATATTCCAATTTATATTATGTAAAAGGAAGCGATACGAATAAAATCGTGCGATTATGGGATTCTGGTGTATATAAAAAGCAAGATTTTTTTAGGGGTTGGATGCCACCACATCCAGCCTTTTTCTCTAAACGAGAGGTGTATACCAAATATGGTTCATTCAATACCATTCTTAAAAGTGCTGCCGATTATGAGTTGATGTTGCGCTTAATTTTTAAAAACAATATTAAGCTCCATTATATCCCTAAGTTTTTTGTCAAAATGCGAACAGGAGGAGCTAGTAATCGCTCCTTGCTGAACCGATTGAAGGCCAATATTGAGGATAGAAAGGCTTGGCATATTAACGACTTAAAGCCTAAATGGTATACCCTTTTAATGAAGCCTTTGTTGAAGTTATTTCAATACAGATTTTTTAGTTATTTTCGTCCCGATAAATCTTCATAATATGAGTATCCATTCTTCCAAAGCACCAGAGCCAGTTGGCCATTATCCCCACGCAAAACGCGTAGGCAATTTGTTGTTCCTTTCTGGTGTTGGTCCCCGTGAAAAAGGCACCAAAATTATACCTGGAGTGGAGTTAGATGAAAATAGAAATATTATCAGCTACGATATCGAAAAGCAATGTCGCTCAGTTTTTAATAACATAAAGAATATCCTAGAAGACTCTGGAAGTAAATGGGAGAACATTGTTGATGTTACGGTTTTTCTGACCAATATGAAAGATGACTTCCCAACCTACAACAAACTTTGGGCAGAATATTTTGCCATTGATCCTCCTTGCCGCACAACCCTAGAAATAAACTGTCTGCCAACGCCTATCGCCATTGAGTTGAAAGTAATTGCTACCATATAGTTGCTGGCTTCTAGCCTCTAGCTTCTAGCTTTTTTTACAATAATAGCAAATCCTTCTTTTCCTTGCCAGAAGCAAAGAAAAGCCAAAGATGCACAGTTAATCCTATTTAAAAACAAATGCTAATGCCAACAGCCAATAGCTAATGGCCAGAAGCCAGCAGCTAGTTGCCAGCAGCCAGTTACCTATTCCGCATTCAAATCAATCACAAACCTATACTTTATGTCATTTTTATTCATGCGTTCGTAGGCTGTGTTAATCTCACTTAGTGGAATTACTTCTACATCGCAATAGATTTGATGTTCTGCACAAAAATCCAACATCTCTTGGGTTTCTTTGGTGCCGCCTATGCTCGAGCCACTTAGGTTGCGACGTTTGCTTATAACACTGCGGTGACTAAATTCTGTGGGCACCGATGGCAATCCCAATAAAACCATGGTAGAATCGCGTTTTAGCATCACCATAAAGAAATTTAAATCGTGCGGCGCAGAAACACTGTCTATAATTAAATCAAAACTATTAGTACATAAACTTGCCTCAGAAGCATTCTTGTAATTAACAAATTTGTGCGCTCCCAAAGCCAACGCATCCGCACGTTTGTTTTCAGATGAACTCAATACCGTTACCTCTGCCCCAAAAGCTACCCCAAATTTAACAGCCATATGTCCCAAGCCCCCCAATCCCAAAACAGCCAATTTACTCCCTGAACCAATCTTCCAATGTCTCAAAGGTGAGTAGGTTGTAATGCCTGCGCATAGGAGGGGAGCTACTCTGCTCAAATCCATGCTTGGATCAACCCGTAATGCGTACTTCTCATCTACCACCATGTATTTTGAATAACCACCATAAGTTGGCAAGGTTTCTCCTGGCTTAACTGTGTTATAAGTCCACGTTACCGCTCCCTCACAAAAATTTTCCTCGCCTTCCTTGCAAGGATTACAGGTTCTGCAACTGTCAACAAAACATCCTACACCAATGATATCTCCAACTTTGTATTTGCTTACTTGAGCACCTATTTCTGTCACCTTTCCCAATACCTCATGACCGGGAACAATAGGAAAGGTACTGCCACCCCAATCATTGTTTACTTGGTGAATATCCGAGTGGCAAACTCCACAATACATAATATCCATGGCCACATCGTGTGGACCAACATTTCTTCTTTCAATGGTATGTGGCTCTAAGGCTAAACCTGCCCCAAATGCCGCGTATGCTGCTGTTTTCATGTTTTTTGACTAAGGTAGTTACTTCCAATGCTAATTCAAAATCAAAAGAGAATGTGGCCCAAAATCAAAAGTTGCAATCCAGAAAAAAAAATAATCTAAAGATTTTCAAAGCATTGCATATTTTATATTATTAAACTTTCAGTAATAATTGAAAGTTTAATAAATAGTTGTAGCTTTGTCCTCGAAATAAATCTAAACATGGAATTTTCAGAAGCAAAAAAGCAGTTCATTCAAACTTGGGGAACCTTAGGCAGCGAGTGGGGAATAAATAGAAGTATGGCTCAAGTTCATGCCTTACTTTTAATAGCTCCAAAGCCTTTAACCACAGAAGATGTTATGGCAGAATTAAGTATCTCCAGAGGTAATGCCAATACCAATCTTCGCGATTTAATTAACTGGACATTGGTAAGCAAAGAATTGGTTCCAGGTGATAGAAAGGAATACTTTATTGCAGAAAAAGACATTTGGGAAATTGCACGCAGAATTGCCAAAGAACGCAAGAGGAGGGAGATTGAGCCCGTTCTCAAAGCTTTAGGTCAGCTCAACGAATTTACAGGTGCAAAATCTAATGAAGACCACAAAGCTTTCACTAAAACAGTAAGCAACCTCACAGATTTTGTAGGTAAAATGGATAGGTCGGTTGATGTGATGCTTAAAGCAGATGAAAGTTGGTTCTTTAGTACTTTACTTAAACTTTTAAAATAAAAGAATATGAGAAAATCATTCAAGACTTTTAAAGTCGCAGATTCATGGTTTCAAGCCATTTTATTGGTGTCGTCCATTGCTATGGCACTTTATTTAACCTTCCCTAAATTCAAGTTTAATGAAGAGCTGTTTTTTATATATTTTTTAATAGGTTCAGCCCAATTGTTAAGTTTTATCATTAACCTAATTTGGGTAGGGGTGAGCCAGAGTCACATGCGTAAATATTATGCGTGGACCCTTCTTGCATTTTTATTACTCCTCATTCCTCCATTTACGGTGATAGGTTTATTTGCACTCTTATTTGTTTCGCCAATTTTGGCCATTTGGTATGCCTACATCAATTTTTCTGAACTCAAAGAGTTAAGCTTTTTTTATTAACCACAACTTTCAAAAATTCCTGAAAATACAATAAGAATATGGAGTATAATTTGGTTTCTTATTTAACCTATATCCCTGTCACGTTTTATATCACGATAGTAATAGGGAAGGACCTTAACAACAGAGGTGCAGTTTTCTTAATGCAAATGTTTAACAATAATGAAGAACTCGTTAACACTTTAAGCAAGTTTTTACTTATTGGATATTACCTCTTAAATCTTGGCTATGCCGCCATTTCAATCAATTTTTTTTATCAAATTAACTCATGGCTTATGCTTGCAGAAGAGCTAACATTTAGAATTGGACTATTGCTGATAGGCCTCGGATTTATGCACTATTTAAACATTCTTGTCTTTGCCCAATTCACCAAACACATTCAACATTTTTTTTCAAATAATACCACCAATTAACAATTAAATTTATGAACACAAATTTTGTAGTAATGGCCTATGCCATTTATTTGCCCGTAACCATCGCTTTAACTATTTATGTTGCTAATGTTTTATTTAGCAATGGCCGAATTTTTATGATAGATATTTTTCGAGGAAGAGAGGCCATTGCAGACGCCACCAACCACTTATTTAAAGTTGGTTTCTATTTGTTAAACATTGGTTTTGCCTTCATCATTATGAATGTAGCTTATGAAATTGTTGCTACCAGAGAACTCCTCGAGATTTTGGCCTATAAAATAGGTTGGTTCTCTATTTACCTAGGAATAATGTTGTTTCTCAACCTTTATTTATTCTTTAGGGGCAAAAGAAAATCAAAAGAAAGCGCAACAGCCTAAGGTCTGAACCAAGGTCCATGGCTAGATTTAAGCGATAAATTATAAATGTAATTGGGCAAAATAGAATGTGCCCAATTACACCTATCTTGCAAAAAATAATATTACTTTGACATTCGACGATTTTTATTTCGATTACGGACTTCTTGATGCGTTAGACGCAATGGGGTTCAACAAGCCAACACCCATTCAAGAATTAGCCATTCCTGTTATTTTAGAACATAAGGATTTAATAGCATGTGCTCAAACAGGTACTGGAAAAACAGCAGCCTATGTTTTGCCCATCATTAACAAAATTGTAGAGTCAGATCATAGCCATTTAAATACGCTAATCTTGGCTCCAACACGTGAGCTTGCTATGCAAATAGATCAACAAGTTCAAGGATTTAGTTATTATGTGCCGGTTAGTTCCATAGCCATTTATGGTGGGGGAGATGGCGCCATTTGGGACCAACAAAAGAAGGCATTAAAAGCAGGCGCAGATATCATTATTGCTACTCCTGGTCGCCTTATCTCTCAATTGGCCTCCGGAGATATCAAATTTGATAAACTGGAGCACCTTGTTCTCGATGAAGCAGATAGAATGTTAGATATGGGTTTCTATGATGATATCGTAAAAATCATTTCATACCTACCAAAAGATAGGCAAACACTCTTGTTTTCCGCAACAATGCCTCCAAAAATCAGAACACTTGCGGCAAAAATATTATACCAACCAGAGCAAATTAGCATCTCAATTTCTAAGCCTGCAGAAGGTATTTTGCAACAAGCATATCTCACATACGATCCTCAAAAAATCCCGCTCCTAGGCGAAATTTTTAAAGAGACTTCGTATCAAAGTGTCATCATATTTGCCGGAACCAAAGAAAAGGTAAAAAGCCTCCAATTTGAGCTTAAAAAAATCGGATTAAAAGCAAGGTCGTTCCACTCAGACCTAGAGCAAAAAGAACGCGAAGATTTAATGAATGAGTTTAGAAGCAGAAAAGTGCAAGTGCTCATTGGAACCGATATTTTATCGCGCGGAATAGATGTTGATGGGATAGATTTAGTGGTAAATTTTGATGTGCCACCAGACCCAGAAGATTATGTACATAGAATTGGAAGAACTGCCCGGGCAGAATCCAAAGGTACTGCCATTACATTTATCAATGAAAAAGACCAACGCAGGTTTCACGCCATTGAAGCACTTATAGAAAAAGAAATTCCAAAGTTGCCTTTACCACCATCTTTAGGAGCCGGTCCAATCTATTCTCCTAAAACTTCAAGACCTAGTTTCCCCCGCAAATCTTTCAAACCCAAGAGAAAATAATTCGGTCTGAACCGATGATTTTATTCAAGTAATCTATTCAGTTTTTTTAAGCTATCTTCTGTAAGTGGCTTGCTTATAAATCCCTTGATACACGGAATAAAACTGGCCTTTTCTGCATCCTCGGGGTCTACAGAAGAACTCAAGATTGCAATGGGGATTTCGGGAAGAATGCTTGCAAATTTATTGTACTCATCAATAAATTCCCATCCACTCATTGCAGGCATATTTATGTCCAAGAAAATGAGGTCTGGGATATTTCTTTCCTCCTCCGGTAATTCAGCCTGCTTTTTAAAATAGTCAATTGCCTCTGAGCCGCTTAATAATGATGTTACTTTTTCGCAAAAATCACTTTTCTTCAAACGTAATTCACAAATCAAAAGAGTTACATCGTCATCATCAATTAGCATTATGTGATTAAACATATCAAAATTAATTATTTTGTATCCTATCAAATTCCCGCAAGAGATTTTAATTCATCCGAATTGAGTAGTTCCTTTAAATTATCATCTGTTAAGGGTTTAGTTATAAATCCCATGATTAACGGATGCTTTGCGGCTTTTTCTTGGTCTTTTGGGTCAACACTGGAGCTCAGTATTTTTATTTTAATATGAGGAAACATTGGTGAAAAGCTCCTGTCAAACTCCTCCAAAAAATCCCAACCATTTAAAATCGGCATATTAATATCTAAGAAAATTAGTTCAGGAATGGTTCTTTCCGATGGAGGTAAATTCACTTGATCCCTAAAAAATTGAATTGCTTCCTCTCCATTATCTGCCGTATAAACATCTTCGCAGAATTGTGATTTTTTAAGCCTTAACTTACAGATCATCAATGTTACATCGTCATCATCTACCAGTAATACATTTTTTAACATGATTTATTGATTAAAAATTATTTTGAAAATTGTTCCTTCATTTGGTTTACTATAGGCTTCAATACTGCCATTCATAACCTTTACATGTGATTTAACCAAATATAATCCGATACCTTTACTGTCTTTATTGGTATGGAACTTTTGGTATAACCCAAATAGCCTATCTTTTATTTTTTCTAAGTCCATCCCCAAGCCATTGTCCTTAAATTCAATAATGAGTTTTGCCTCCTCTTTGTATGAATGTATTTGAATTAAAGCTGGTATACCTCGACGAGAATACTTAATTGAATTAGTAATAAGGTTTAAGAAAATACTCTCTATATAGGGCTTAATTAGCATTGCCTCTGGGGCCTTAGAAAAATCAATTTGAATGGTCGCTTTTTCTTCCTCCAAAAGGTTTTGTATGCTATGAGATACTTGTTCAAAAAGGGAATCAAAATTTACCAAGGTTTTTTCTGATTTCGTGTCCTCTTTTATAATTAAGGTTTGAATTAAGTCTTGAAGTGTTTCATTAAGTTTTAAGGTAGATTTCTTGAAGCCTTCGAGCAACAAGAGTGTGGTTTTATCTTCTATTAAATCCATGTCTAGCAACTCAATTATACCTATCAAGTTGGTAATTGGAGCCCTTAAATTATGAGAAGTAATATAAGTAAATTGTTTCAGATCTTTTAAACTTGCTGTGAGCTCCTCAATGAGCTTTTCTTTTTCATTTTCTAATTGAACGCGTGCTGATATATCCTCCTTTACAGCCACATAATTTGTCTTTATGCCTTGTTCATTAAAAATAGGGGAAAGCACTGCTTGCTCCCAATACAAATCCCCATTTTTCTTTTTGTTGCAAAAGATTCCTCGCCATGGTAAATTATTGTTAAGATTGCGCCAAAGGTTTTCATGCGATTGCTTTTCATTGTAATCCGTTTTTAGAATGCGTGAATTTTGCCCAATTGCCTCTTCTGGTGTATAGCCTGTGATTTTACAAAATGCAGGATTAACATATTCAATATTTCCATTTAAATCGGTTATGACAACAGATGCATCCGATTGCTCAATAGCCTCCGAATATTTCCTGATTTTCTCGTTCGATTTCTTTCTCTCTGTTATATCTGTTAGCGTTCCAATAATGGCAGGTTTTCCATTAAAAATTGTTCTACTCCCATGTGTTTCAATCGTTTTTAATTGCCCACTTTTGGTGAAAATATTCAAATCATATTGCGTTTCTAGGATTTTTCCAGAAATCCTATCATCCACTAGCTTCCTAGCTTTTTCAATGTCTTCTTTTACAATAAAATCTTCCATAGAAAGATTCTTTGTTTCTATTTCATCATACTCAAAAATATCTCTAAACTTTTGATTGGTAAATTCGAACTTCTTTTTATCGTTAATAATATAGATGCCAATTGCAGAGTTTTGAACCAAACTCTTAAATTTAAACTCCGATTCCAATAACTTTTGATGGTAAGTATGGTTTTCTGTTACATCGCGCTCAAATGCAACCCAATGTGTGCAAATCGACTGTTCGTTTTTAATTGGGGTTATCTCAAATCTGTTCCAAAAGGTGCTCCCATCTTTTTTGTAGTTTAAGATTTCAAACTTTCCTGATCTTTCTTCTTTAATAAATTCACCTAACAAAATTAAGTCCTCCAGCGAGCTATCTCTACCAGCAAGAATACTTGGTCGCTGACCAATAATTTCTTCATAAGAATAGCCTGTCATATCTAAAAAAGCCTGATTGCAATATAAAATATCTGGCATATCGCCGTTCGATTTAGCATCAGTAATCATAATGGGCTCGTTGCTCACAGAAAAAATGGTCTCTAATAATTTGGGGTCAATTGGATAGTTCATTTTTATTTTTTTTGCCTAGTCAACCAATGCTTTTTTTGTAAATATTTTTTCAGCCGTGTCTTTGTTAATTGGTTTTTGAATATAGTTTTTTACAAATGAATAATTTGATAGCACTTTTTGTACTTGTCCCTCCGAACTATAACCCATAAGCAGAATTGGGGAATTAAATTTATTGGAAATATAGCTCTCCAAGAATTTATTTCCGTCATTCTTCCCTAAATTTACTTCCAACAATATAATATTATTCCCACTGTCGCCTGTAGATTTAAAGTAGGAGCTAGCATCATCTACGTTTTCAAATGAAATTATTTGTATTGGATCAAAAAACTTCTCGAGAATTTTTGAGCTAATTTTGTTGCTAATTTCATCATCATCAATCAATATAATTTTCTCAATACGCTTTAAGCTATTGGCAATGGCCATTTCCTCTTTAAGTGGGATATTTATCCTCTCAATTAATTTTCTAATGGATGCATTGGCCTTTTTAAAGGTCTCATTGCTATGAGAAAAAATCGATTTCAAATCATGATCCACCATATCTAAATCTTGCACCAACTCAACAATAGATTGCAGTTTATGAAACTCATGGCTAATCTCAAACGAAGTAATAAAGTTTAATTCCTTTAAAAGATTAACCAGATTATTTACATCCTCTTCCCTTTGTTTTAAATGTGAAATATCAGTAGCAATCAATATAATTTCAAACTCCTTCAGCTTTGGATTTTTGGTTTTAAAAAGCCTTACTTCAAAAACATGAATACCTCCGTCCTTATCAATATGCTCATTGATAAATTGAATTTCATTGGTAGCATCCAACTTTGAAAATGCAAGTTCAAAATCTTCAGATTTCTCCCCATTTTGGTCTGTAATAATGTTCTTACCCTTACTTAAATCAAGGTTGTAGAAAGTTTTACCAAACTCAAGCGATTTCTTATTGCTATATATAATATCGAGATTTTGATTGAGCAGCATATATGCCGTGCTCGAATAATCAATAATCTTGTTTAATCTAACCTCTGAATTGGTTATATTTTTCCTTAAAATTAATTGATCTAATTTTGCCTGAATATTAATTGAAATTGCCTTCAATAAATTCTTTTCTTCCTCAAGAAAGTTATCCTCTCCATTGTTTAAATTCTCTAAAAGAACAACCTGTATGCTCCCGTTTTTTTCGTCAAGCGTTTCAAAATCTTCTTCAATCGATTGATAGAATGTGTTGAATTTATGGGAATAGAATACCTTGTTTCCGTATTTTATTTTTACAGCCGTATTCTCCGGAGAATGCCATGCCTGAGGTATTTTTTGCGTGAAACTCTCAAATAATAAATCTAATTCAGTGTCGTCTTGATTAAAAATTTTATTCAATTCTATCAGTAAATTTATTTCTTTAATCCGCTCATTTAGCGATTGACTGTATGCCCTTGTATTCGAAATTAATTCTGTCCAGTTACAAACCAATTCAATAAGCAGCTTTTCCTCATTTCTAAATTCTATTCCGTCTGGGTAGTAAATTATTAAGTGAGAGGCTTCTGTATTTTCATGCTTTGAGCAGGTGATGTAATTATCACTTTCCTTAAATCCAATATTCACAAAGGTGCTATTCCCATGCATTATTTTTGCACTGGCAATTTCAGAGAATTGCATAGATTTTGGAATCAAGTCTACTATTTGAGCTAGTATTTCGTTAGTTGAAATGTTGTGATCCTTTGAAATGTCAGAGAGCTTTTCCATGAGCAAAAATTGCTTCTCTCGTAAATTTAAATCTGTAGAAAATTTTTCTGCCCTTAACTCCGCTATCTTCTCTCTATTTATGTCCCTTAAAATTTTTGTATAACCAATCAATTCATTTTGCTCATTTCTTAAAGGGAAAACCGACATATTTACATGAACAAACTCCTTGTTTTTTCTGAGAACAATCGTTTCAAACTGTTCAATATTATTCCCATTTATAATGGCATTGCTTATATCTTTTTCGCTTGAGAAAAACTCATTAGATAAAATATCAAATACAGGTTTTCCTATGGTTTCAGATGCGTTATAGTCAAATAGTTTTTCTGCTCCTTCATTCCACGAACAAATGTTTCCTTTTAAATCTACTGAATAGATGGCATCCTGAGAAGACTCAATAATTCTAGTTATCAGTTTGTCTTTTTCTTTTATCGCCAATTGACTGGTTATATCCCAAGATAAACTCATATATTGATAGGGATTGTTATCCGAATCCGTAAATCCATAGATAGTAGTATCGTACCAGCGCTCTTTACCTTCCTTATCTATGTTTTTTATCTCGCCAGTCCATACCTGCCCAGCTTTAATGGTATTCCATAAATCTGCCCAAAATTCAACCTTATGATACCCACTGCTTATTAAACTATGACTCTCCCCAATTATTTGCCCATTGCTTATTCCATAATTATCTTCAAAGTTTTTATTTACATAAGTAATCAACCCCAATGAATCTGTAATAGAAATAATCGCAATTTGATCTAAGGCTTGTCTGTAATCTTCAAGTATTTTTTTTGTCTCTTTTAAAGTCGATTTTATTTGATAGCTCTGCTTTATATTCCTTAATCCATTAATAGCATATGCCAAATTGTGGCATAAACGCTCCAAAATCAATGTTTCCCTATAATCAAATGCATTTTTACGCTGAGAATAAATGCAAATCACCCCTTTTTCATTCCCCTCTAAATCCAAATATATACTGATACTAGAGGCCAACCCATGCTTCTGGGCTTTCTCTTTCCATAATCCGTAGTTTGGGTCGTCTTGAGTAGAGTTTAGTGTACTCGTTTTGAGTGTTAATATGCAATCAGCTGCTGGACCCTTCAAGGTCTCAGGGTCGTTTAAGTCAAATTTTAAATCAACTGCATATTCAGTTTCACCTGCAATATACAAAGGCAAAATGTCCTTCTCCTTTTCTTTACCCTTTTCAAAAAAGGTAATCCAAGATATTCTATATCCCCCCTTTAAAATTAAGGTGTTTAGGATTTGCCTTATAAGTTCCTCCTCACTTTTTATCGTTAATATTTGATTGTTTACCTCATTCAACAAATTCAGTTCCCTAATATATTTATTCAGCGAACTTTCATTAATCAACAACTTCTCTTCGCCTATTAAAACCCCAAGAGCTTTGCCTAATTTAAGACAAATTTTTACTAAAGTTTCTATTTTATGGGGTAATAACTCGCCCGATTCTTCTAGCGCAATGCCGGCAATAATTTGGTCCTCACCAAAGCCATTTATCGGAATCAAAACGCAATGGCTAAACCTTACAGTGCCCAAAATATTTGCATGAGGGCCCTCCTTAAAGTCCTTTAAAACTAAGCTCTCTAAGCCCTTTTCTAATTTGTGCTCCTCAATTAATCCTTTTAAAAAATCGGTTTGAACCAAAGCCTCATTGGAAATAAAAAAAGAAGAGTCTTTGTATATTAAACTAAGCTTCTTGTGCTTTTCAATTTCCCAAAACCATATTAAATTGCATTTATTTGACTTCAATAAAATCTTGCAAACACCATCTAGTAATTCCTTTTTGTTTTTGTTCTCTTGTATGCACTCATGTATCGAATTAAACAAATGCATTTCAAGGTTTTCTTCCACCAATTTATGTTCACTTGCAGAAAAGGGCTTGCCTATACAGGTAACTATATTGTTATGCGCTAACCAATACATAGACCAAGAAACAAAAATAAGGTTGCCAGATTTGTGTTTTATATGACAATCAAAACTAACTACCAATTGCTCTTGTGTAGTTATTTTGTCGGCAATTTTGTTTAAATAATTACCATCAATCTCTAAGAAATCCCTAAACTTCTTCCCAATAAATTCTTGGGGCAAATACCCTGTAAGGGTGTAAACAGTTTTATTGGCTTTAACACAAAATCCTTCCGAATTAATCTCAAATAACAGGTTGTTGTCTTCTATATTAATTGTGGAAGGAGTTGTCATAACACCAAATTTAGTTATTATTGGTTATCTATTTATACTTTGCAAAATAAAAAATATATATATATTAAGAAATGATATAAGTTTGCTTATTAATTGAGTTTAATCCAATTCTGCTTGCAGTAATTGGGTGTTAAACAAGCAAAATAAAGTAAAATTGTATCTGTATTATGGAATCAAAAGACTATTACGAAAATATAGCTCTCCGAAAGAGTTTCTTACCTGTAATTTTATATTTAATTGTTTGTTCGGTCCTGTTCTTTGCCATTAATCAGGTAAGCATCAGTACCAGCAATATTTTTGGTTCAGACAATGTGAAATTAGTGAATGTGCTTAAAGCATTAGTTATTGGCTTAATAACCACTTTTCTTATTTTTTACCTGGTCTTTAAATACAAATACATTGAGGTAAACTCGGGTAAAAATATGGAGCTTATCATTAAAAGCTCACCATACCCTGTTTTAATCTGTAAGCTTAAAGATCTTTCCATAAGCAGTTCTAGCTCTAGTCTTAACAAATTGCTGGGTTATTCTGCAAAAGAAGTTGCCCAAATAACCTTGCTAGATATACTCTCAGAAACATCCCATAAATTGCTCATGTCTGAGTGCCAAAACAAGAATTACATCAACAAAGATTTTGATAATATCCATTTCGTAGAAAAGGGAAAAGGACTGCTATCACTTTCTGCAAATGTTCTTAAATATGAATTGCTAGATAAAGAATATTTACTCATAAGTTGCCACTCAGAGATAGTAACTGCACAAGCAACCTTTGAAGATGCAAATACAGCCAGTTTGCCACCTACAGGCAAACGGCCATTTAGTTTTTAAGACTTTTCTAAAATAAAATTAGCTGCCTGCTTCGTTCTTGCCTTCCATGATCTTCATCACGTCATAGCTAAAACCAGTATTGCTAAACCCTCCGTCGTGAAATAGGTTTTGCATGGTAACCATTCTGCTCAAATCAGAGAACATCATCACACAATATTCTGCGCAAGATTCTGCACTCGCATTTCCTAAAGGAGATAAGGCCGATGCGTAATCAAAGAAGTCGCCAAAGCCCTTTACGCCACTACCCGCTGTTGTAGGTGTTGGACTCTGAGATATGGTATTAACCCTTACTTTTTTGCTCTTTCCATAATGGTAGCCAAAACTTCTAGCAACCGATTCTAACAAGGCTTTAGCATCTGCCATTTCATTGTAATCTGGAAACACCCTTTGTGCTGCTATATAAGTAAGCGCAACAACAGAGCCCCACTCATTAATGGCATCCATTTTATAACAAGTTTGCAATAATCTATGTAAACTCATAGAGCTTATATCATAGGTTTCATGCGTCCATTTATAATCTAAGTCTGTATAGGTTCTGCCTTTACGTATGTTTAAACTCATACCTACAGAATGTAGAATAAAATCAATTTTGCCACCCAAGATTTCCATCGATTTTGTAATGAGGTTTTCCATATCCTCATTCTTACTTACATCGCAAGGTATTATTTGAGCATTGTTACACATAGCGGCTAAATTATTAATCTCGCCCATACGCATCGCTATTGGAGCATTTGTTAAAACAAATTCTGCCCCTTGTTCGTGACATTTAAGCGCAACCTGCCAGGCAATACTCTTATCGTTTAATGCCCCAAATATGATTCCTTTTTTTCCTTTGAGTAAATTATTCATAACTTAATATCAATCTTGTTTGATGCAAGTTTAATGATTTTTAGCCTTAAAGGGAAAATTGTTTTTTACCCATTTAGTTGGCAATGAATTATAGTCTTAATTTAACCTTAAAAAGCATGGTTTATCCAAAAAAAACTTAATTTACGCCACTTTATAAATTTTATATCATACCTAAAACATAAAATCCATGACATTTATTCCTTTCAAGAAGTTCTTATTTACCTGTTTAGGTATCTTATTTTTCACCTTTAGTCAAGCGCAAGATGTGTTAGATTCTATTTCAGTTCATAGCTGCGATTGTATCACTGCACTCGATATAAAAAACATGCCCAAAGAAAAGCTTACCATTGAGCTTGGACTTTGCATGATGAAAGCTTCTCAACCCTACGAAAAGCAATTGAAGCAAAGCTATGGCATCGATATGAAAAAGGTAGATAAAGGCGATGGCGAAAAACTAGGTAGATTGGTGGGCTTAAAAATGGCTTCCTCTTGCCCAACCTTCACAGATTTAATCACCAAAATTACTTCAGATGAGGCAGAAACAAACTCCATAGAAGGTACCATTACAGATTTTGTTACCGAACAATTTATTAGCATCGTAATTAAAGATAGCGATGGAAGAGACCAGAAAATTATCTGGTTAGAGTATTTCAAAAACTCAGAAATGTTGCTTAAAGGTGGCAAAAACAAAAATGTAACAATAGAGTACCAAGAGAGAGAATTATACAATCCTAAGTTCAATGATTACATTAAATATAAGGTGGCAACCGGTATTCGTTTCGATGATTAATTCATTCAAATCTTTCCTTTTTTTAGCTATATTTTTCCTTCTTTTTCTTCCTGTTTTATTGCGGGCCGAACCAAAAACGGCTGATAACAATTTTGATGTAATAGCTTATGATATTCATCTCAAAGTTAATCCCGCCCAAAAGTTTATTGAGGGTTCCAACGAAATAACCTTCCTTGCCCTTAAAGGATTCTCTAGCGTAAAACTCGATTTGTTTCCTCAAATGAGTGTTTCCTCTGTGGTGGCCGATGGTAAATTGCTCTCCTTTCAAAGAGACACAAACACCCTTCTGGTTCAATTAACCAAGTCAGCCAAAAAAGGAGAAACACTTTCTTTCATTGTTTACTATTCTGGCAAACCCATAGAGGCAAAAAAGGCGCCATGGGATGGTGGCTTCGTGTGGAGCAAAGATAGCTTGGGCAACCCTTGGGTAGGACTAGCTTGTGAGGGAATTGGTGCATCCTGCTGGATTCCTTGCAAAAACCAATGGAGCGATGAACCTTCCTATGTAAAAATTACCCTTGATGTGCCAAACCCCTTAATTGCCGTGAGCAATGGAAAATTACTCTCCAGAAAGCCGCTCCCAAATGCTTATACCCAATTTGTTTGGGAGGTTAAATCTCCTATAAACAACTACAATATTACCCTAAATATAGGCAATTACGCACATTGGGAAGATGTTTATGTAAATGAGTTCAATGAACGTTTGTCGCTAAACTATTATGTGCTGCAAGGGAATTTGGATCAGGCCAAAACGCATTTTCAACAGGTAAAGAGAATGCTCAAAACATTTGAAGGGTATTTTGGTAAATACCCTTTCTACCAAGATGGCTACAAGCTTGTAGAAACGCCTTATTGGGGCATGGAGCACCAAAGCTGTGTGGCTTATGGCAACAATTATGAAAACAATAGATTTGGCTTCGATTTTATCATTGTGCACGAAAGCGGTCACGAATGGTTCGGAAATAGCATCACCGCTTATGATAAAGCAGATATGTGGATTCATGAGGGATTTACCACCTATAGCGAGGCATTATTTGTAGAAAAGCAATATGGTAAGGCCAGATCTGTTCAATACTTGTTGGGTCAGAAAGGAAATATAAAAAATGCCACTGCCATGGTGGGAAAACCTTTTGCCAATATGAAGCACCCCGATAATGATATTTATTACAAGGGTGCTTGGATGCTGCATACCATGCGGTCTATTTTAGATAATGATACCCTTTGGTTCAATACCTTGAAGGATTTAAATAGAAAGTTTTACCACAAAATTGTGAAAGGTACCGAGGTAGAAAATTTCATCAGTGCCAGAACCAATTACGACTTTAAACCCTTGTTTAATCAGTACCTGAGACATGCAGAGTTGCCTGTGTTCGAATATTTTATTGTGAACAAAAACGGATTAAACGAGCTTTATTACCATATCAATGCAAATGTGAAAACTTTGCGTTTGCCCATAAAAGTTGCGCTAAGTAAGGGGAATTTTGACTTTGTGATGGCTGAAAAAAAGTGGCAGGTATACGATTTACCTTATATAAGTGTAGATGATTTTAAAGTAGATGAGCAACATTTTCTTATTAATGTGAAGAAAATTGCCATCCCCGAAAAGCTAAAATAACCTAGTTTCCAAAGTTAAATTGATTGTTTAGTAAAAGCTCCTTTTACTTCCATCATGAATTGTTCAATTCTAAAAAAAAATGGCCCTTTAAGCATTAAATTACTAGTATGAATAAAATGTTGTAACAACCTTGAATAACTTGCTATTAATAAAATGCTATAACAACAATAACTTGCTCCAACAAATACCAGTCTTACCTAAATTAAAGTATCCTTTCTACAAAAAAATAGCTGCCCTAAATCATTAGAACAGCTATTTCTGTAAAGCTAAATACCTTTAGCCTCCAATATTCTTTGAATCTTAGAAACCTTTCACCTGGTTGCCACTTTGTTCTTCTTTCTCAGCATCAACTGTATCAACATGGTCTTTATTTTGTTTAGCCATGTTTTTTAAGTCGTCTACCTTAGCAGGCATTTCAGTGCCATTTTTCTTTGCCTGTATACCTTGTATGCCGGTTTGGCTATTGTATACATTAAACATAATAACTAGACCGCCTACTACAAATACTTGGCTCACCAAAAATATTTTTGACCAAGCTCTTTTGCGGTTTAAAAAACCAATCACGTTGATGGCTAAAAGTATGATGAAAATTGTAAGTAACATAATCTTGTTTATTTATGAAGTTATTAATACAAATCTAAATCCAATTCCTGTTTTTTTTAATTTTTCTATATTTTACTGGCCTTGCGGCTGGTGTCTGTTTTTTTTATTCTCTTATGCCAGGCTCATTTTGGGAAATACTGGACTATTTTGAGTTATTGGTTAGGTGTTTCTGGCGGACTTCCACCCGACAGGGTGTTTTTGGCATCGCGGTAAACGTCGTCAAATGGCGTGTTAATGCCAGGAAACAAGTCAATCTGATATTCCATTTTTAATTCCATCAAAACAGCCAGTGTTATTCCTACAATAAAAATAATGTACAATACCCCAAAAACCTGTTCAACAAGTTTGGAGCGTTCTTCCTCAACCAGAGCGTCTAAGTCGTTCTGCGAGCTTTCTTTCTTTTTAAATAAGGATTCAGATTTACCAATTATTCTCAAAACCTTTCGAAGGTAATTAATTCTACTTCAGTTTTGCAACCTTTCAATTTTAAATAAAAAGCTTGGCAGGTATTTTGCTATTATTTTTTTTATTAATTTAGCAACATGAAAAAAGCATTGATTTTAGTGGTTTTTACCATTTTCTCCTTAAGTACTTGGGCACAAAAAGATGCTCAAACCATGCCTAACATCGTATTAAAGGATATGAATGGCAAAGCCAAAAATATGGAAGACTATAGCAAGAGCGGCAAAATTACCATCATAAGTTTTTGGGCTACTTGGTGCTCTCCTTGCAAAAAAGAATTAAACAATATCAATGAGGTTTACGAGGATTGGAAAACCAAATATGATGTTCAATTGGTTGCCGTTTGTACAGACAATGCAAGAAACATACAAAAGGTTAAGCCTTACGTAGACGGTCAGGGTTGGGAGTACGAGATTATTATGGATGTAAATCAAGACTTCCAACGTGCCTTAAATATTGTGCAAATTCCTCATACTTTTTTGCTCGATCAAAATGGGAAGGTTGTTTACCAACACAGTGGATATGTAGAAGGCGATGAGTTTGCACTTGAAGAGAAAATCAAGTCGCTTACTGCCAAAAAGTAATGCGATTCCTCGTTCTGCTTACATCGCTTTTTGTCATGGGTATGCAAAATATCCATGCTCAAAAATCCCTGCAGGCAGATTCGGTTCAGACCGAAATATTTACTAAGCAATGGAGTAATTACACCCTCCAAAACCCTCAAATTCCTTCTAAATTTATAAGCAACAAGGGCAATGAATGCGCTTTTGACGGCTATGGATACAACAATCAACCGCAATTTCTTTGCACCTGCAACAATCTTTTTGCAGCAAGAACTTTAGGTACTCAACATTTATGGGCTGGCGCTTCTCTCGGTCTGAACCTATCTGGCGCTGGTATAAATAAATTGGGTATTTGGGATGGTGGTGCGGTTAGAACTTCCCACAAAGAATTATTGGGCAGGGTAGTGGTGCTTGATAGTCCTTCTACCATAAGCTCGCACAGCACTTTGGTGGCTGGCAACATGATGGCAACTGGCATAATCCCAGATGTGCGCGGCATGAGCTATCAAACCCAATTGAAGAGTTGGAACTTCTCTAACGACAATGCCGAAATTATTGCAGCAGCCCCCAATTTATTACTGTCTAATCATTCATATGCCTCTACTACAGCTTGGCAATTTATAAACGGAAATTGGTATTGGTATGGCGATTCTGCCTTGAACCAAATGCGCGATTGGAAGTACGGATACTATGATAATAGAAGCAGAATTTGGGACAGTGTTGCCTTTCAAAATCCCTATTATTTAATGGTAAAAGCTGCAGGCAACGATCGTGGTAGTTCTGTGCCTCCAAATACTTTACATTACTATTGGAATGGCTCTGCTTGGGCACTTACCACAACTACCAGAGATACCGTTGGTCCCTACGATTGTATCTCCACCTTTGGCAATGCCAAGAATATTTTAACCGTGGGTGCTGTGGGCGCTTTGCCCAATGGGTTTACTAGCTCTAGCGCAATAAACTTACTTTCATTCTCTAGTTGGGGACCAACAGATGATGGCAGAATTAAGCCCGATTTAGTTGCCGCAAGTGGTTCCATTTATAGTACTTCTTCTAGCCACGATTCTGATTATGCCTTCTTGGGTGGCACTTCCATGTCGGCCCCAAATGTTACTGGCTCTCTTTTGCTTTTGCAGCAATATCACCAACAGTTAAAGGGACGATATATGTTGAGTTCAAGCTTAAAGGCTTTGGCCATTCATACTGCCACAAGGTGTAAGCCATTGCCCGGACCAGATTACGAATGTGGTTGGGGATTGCCCAATATAGCCAAAGCTGCTATTTGCTTACGAGATTCTGTGTATAATACTTTAATAGAAGCTCAATTAAACAATGCAGATACCTTTGTTCAAGATATCTATTATGTAGCTGGCGATACCTTAAGAGTTACCCTTGCTTATACAGACCCAAAGGGTGTTACTGCAGCACCTGCCTATAATGATGCTACCTTAAAATTGGTGAACGACATAGATCTTCGACTGCTCAATTTAAATGGCAATGTATTGATTTCTCCTTTTGTGTTAAATCCAGCAAATCCAGCACAAGCGGCAAGTACTGGCGATAATTTTAGAGACAATGTGGAGCAATTATATGCTACCAATCTGCCAACGGGTCGCTACCGATTAAGGCTCACTCACAAAGGGAATCTTCAAGCCAATTTGCCTCAAAAATTTTCGCTCATTCTAAGCGGAGCTCCTTTATATACGCCAACTTTACCTGTAAGTTGGTTGTCTTTATCTGCCAAACAAATTGATTGGAATTTGTGCGAAATTAATTTTGCCTGTGCGCAAGAAATAAATAACAAAGAGTTTAAAATTGAATGCAGTGGAAACGGCATCGATTTTTTTGAGGTTGGAAGTATTCCTTCTAAACAATCTACAAGCTATGTAACAACAAAATACCAATTTTTGCATGAACTTTTCTCAAAAACCATAAATGGCACCTGGTTTTACAGAATAAAGCAGATAGATGTAAACAATAATTTCTCCTACTCCAACACCATATCCGTTACAATCTATAATGGTTGGATGGTTGCATATGTATTTCCAAATCCATTTACGCAAGATTGTTTTTTAACAATTTACAACGATAGAAATGCCAAATTATTGATAGAGCTCTTTTCCTTAACAGGGCAATTAAAAGAAGAAATGCGTATAGATATATTAGCAGGCAATGGAGTAAATAAAATTACTTTACCAACTAATAACCTTCTGTCGGGAATGTATTTCCTAAGGGTTTCTGAGCCCAATACCAGTCAGTATTATTTTAATAAAATTATCAAGCAATAAGCTACTGGTTTATTAAAAAAAACCATTTAGTGCCAATTATTCTAGCAACAATTTGAAAATTCTTTGTAAAAAAAATCTAATGCTATCAGTTAATTGAATGTGTTTATTTTACAGAATTAAATGGCCTTCATAAAAGCGTCTAATTTCTCTTCGGTGCCTTTGCTAATAGGTGCCAAAGGCAAGCGAACAACATTCTCACATAAGCCCATTTTGCTCATCACATATTTTATGCCACCTGGATTTCCTTCGATGAAGATTCCTTTCATCATGTTGTATAAGTTATAGTGAATCTGACGCGCTTCTTCAAATTTTCCATCTAAACCTAAACGCACCATGCTAGAAAACTTTTGCGGGTAGGCTTGACCAATAACAGAAATTACACCGCTCATGCCCATGGCTATAAATGGCAATGTAAGGTTATCATCGCCCGAGATAATATCGAAATCTGCAGGCTTCTCATTCATTAAATCCATAAATTGTTCTGGGTTGCCACTTGCCTCTTTAATGGCTGCAAATTTCTCACTTGCATTGGCCAATCTTAAAGTAGTTGCAGCAGTCATATTAGAACCTGTTCTTCCTGGCACATTATAAATGATTATAGGTAATTGAGCATGCTCTTGAATGGCCATATAATGTTGGTAAATGCCTTCCTGACTAGGTTTGTTGTAGTATGGACTTACAGAAAGTAAGGCATCAAAACCCGTGTAATCAAAAGATTTCATAGCATCAATAAGCTCATGGGTATTGTTACCACCTAAGCCAGCAACACAAGCAACTTTGCCCTTGGCTCTTTCTTTTATAAAAGTATATACGGCAGCTTTTTCTTCTTTAGTTAAGGTAACACTTTCTCCGGTTGTACCTAATGCAACAAGGTACTCAACTCCACCTGTTATGCAATGATCAATTATCCTATCTAAGGCGTCGAAATCAATGCTGAAATCTTTTTTAAATGGGGTTATTAATGCTACTCCTGTGCCTTTCATATTGTTTGTTTTTTAGAACAGCAAAGGTAGTAACAAAGATTGGAAAATTGAAATGAGCCAGAATTTAGAGATTGGCCTTCCAAAGTACTTTAGAAGCATATTCTCCCCAATCTTTTAGGGCGAGTCCTAATTCATCGTTAAAGGCCTTAAAATTGGTCTTTTTGGCTTTGGTTTTAGGGAATACAAAGCTTGTTTCTGGAATCAATTGGGTTTCCACTTTTGTGGCAAAATACGTCATGTTTAAACGAGGTAACGCAATTCCCAATATCATGCCAGGCAATCCATTAAAGCTTTCTGGTCCGCCATTCACCGGAATTTCGTCGGTATAAAAAGCAATCACATAAATAGAATCCATGATAATGGTACTGGCTTTTCTACAATTGTAGCCTGCAATATTTCTATACTCTCCAAGCATTTTCCATTGCAAGGCAGGTAGACTATCTTCTAGCTTGTATGTTTTATCGTAAATGACTTTTTCTGCTTCGTATTTTTTGTTATCAAAATCAATTAACACGGTATTTGCATTAGCAACTTTCATCCAAGTAAATTGTTGACTTTCGTCCTCAACAGACATTTTATAGATGCTTTTGTGGGTATTAAAACTGAGTTTAAACTCATCTGTTTTATACTTAGGCATGTGTTTCAATCTTTCTTCTGTCCAAATGTTTTCCTCTGTAAACTGTTTATGCATATTTTCCTTTTTTTCAAAGGTGATGATGCCGCTCAGCGCTAAATTTTGAGCATGGATGCCTTGGTTCAGACCGAAAAAAAACAAGGATAAAATGGAGTAGGTAATTAATCTTTTCATGGTTTAATTTTTTGGTCCGTTATTAAAATTATAGGTTAAATTAATCATGAAATACCTTCTTAAAACAATATAAGTATTTTCGTTGATATAGTTGTTGTTGGCATTTCTTCTAAAACCTATATTTTGATTTAATAAATCTTCAACGCCAATTTTTGCCAATAGGTTTTCGTCTTTTAAAAACTTATAGGAAACAAATGCACTTACAATAACGGTATTGGTATTTTTGCTAAATACTTCTGTTTGCTGCCTTATATTCCATTGGGCATCTGCGTACCATTCAAATTTTTTGGGTAACTCCAAATTTACACTTCCATAAAGCGCGTAGGTAAAGAATTCTGTAACCACATCTGGCCTTAAACTTGTTTCTGATCTGTTATATGAAATAGAAGGTGAAAAACTCAATTCATACTTGTCTTCTTTCTCAAAATAGATGGAAATATCATAGGTTGAGTTTAAGTTTTTGTTGATGTTAGAAAGGCTATTAATAAAGTTAGAACTTTTATACAATCTGCCATTCAAACTCTGCGAAACACCCAAGTTTAATTTAGGGATTTTAAAATAGTAATGCACATAGCCTCCGATGTTTTGATTGCCATCTACATTCACCGTTTTATAGACTTTTCTTCCTAAGTTATCTACCTCATCATAATTGGCAAAATCATTGAAAGTATAACTATAATAAGTGTTTAAATAAATGCTTCTTCCAGAGATGGGTTTGTAGCTATTATAGGTAAGGCTAAAATCATTATCAAATAGCTGACCTAAGTTGGGATTTCCTTTAAAAATAACCAATGGGTTTGTTAAGTCTTGTATGGGGTTAATTTGTTGCAAAGTTGGTTGTCTGGTAGAACCATTATAGGATACGCGAAGGTTTTGCGTAGCTGCTAATTTATAGTTGATAGCTGCAGATGGAAATAGGTTAAAAAAGTTTTGATATTGCGTAGTGTCCCTAATTAAATCTTCTTGTTTAAGTCTGGTTTCACTAATTCTTCCACCTATATTGGCATTTATTTTTTTAGTGATTTTCCTGAAAGTGATACCTCCTTTTTGAATGCCTATATCGTAATTTAAGTCATTACTTAAAGAATCAACTCTTTGAATATAACTGCCACTAGCAGATTTGTTAAAAGTGTTAATACTCGAATGATTTAAAGTTAAATGATAATCATAATCTGCTATGATAGACCATGTTTTACTGAGGGGTTCTGTATAGGTAATTCTTGCCCCAAAGTTATTCCCGTTTTCTTCAATTTTTTTAAGCTGATCCAAGTTTTGTTCGCTATTGGTAGTTGAACTCGAATCTCCATTATAAAAAGTGGTGAACGAGAGCAAATTTCCTTCCCCATCATTTCTGTTAAACTTATGGTCGGCCATCAACGATATCGACCTTCCTAACTTCATAAATTTCTTGTTCAGTAAAAAGGAATAATTGCCATTGAGGCTGCTTCCCTTTGTATTGTTTTCTCTATTGTTTTTGTTTACAATTTGTGAGAAACCATTGTAGTTTTCTGAACTAAAAGTATTCTTATTATCGTAGGTAGATTGTGTAATATTTGCCTTGATAATGAAGTTGGTTAATGAATCTAATTTTAGGTCTACCTTACCCTGTAAATTATTGGCAATTCTGTGGTTATCCATTTTATTTAACTGGGTATTAAAATACATGGTGTCTGGCAAAATGTATTGTGTAAAGTTCTTGTCAATACCTTTAATCATTGACTGTTTGTGGGTTGCTGTTAAGTTGTAAGCAAGCTTATCCTTGTTTAACTTATCAGAAAAATTGCCGCCTAAGAACAAAGTTTGCGGAATACCATTTCCATTAAAACTGCTTGGGTCGTAATCAGAAAAGGAGTACATATATCCATTGGCTTCATCATATTCTATGTTATTTCCACCCATATACTTTTCACGGTCTTCCCAATCCAAACCTGTTTTATTGGTATTGGTTGCGGTAGAAAAAACAGAGGCCTTTCTTTTGTTCTTAAAGTTATTATACATGGCCTCGCCTTCATACCTGTTTTCGGTTCCAAAGGTTGTTTTCACTCCATCAATAGAACTGTTATTTTTGCTCCCAATTCCAGCCCCAACTTTTCCAAAATATCCCTTTTTTGCATCCTCTTTTAAAGTGAGGTTTATGGTCTTTTCTTTGGTTCCATCATCTATTCCTGTCTGTTGTGTTTGCTCACTTTTTTGGTCAAAAACCTGAACCGTTTCCACATTGGTTGCCTTCAAATTTTTGGTGGCAATGGTTGGGTCATTCCCAAAAAACTCCTCCCCATCTACCAAAACCTTTTTTACTTCCTGCCCCTGGGCTGTTATTTTTCCATCCTTATCCACCTGTATACCAGGAAGCTTTTTTAATAAATCTTCCACATTGGAGTTCTTGTTGGTTAAAAACGAATCAACCAAAAATTCAGTGGTATCGCCCTTAATTCTAATGGCCATTCTATCTTTTATTAAGACTTCCCTCAATAAATTTTCTTTGGATAGCAGTGAGATGGATCCTAAGTTTTTTGATTCGTTTTCGGCCAACACAATTTCTTCCTCATAATCTGCGTAGCTTGGTCGGGTAATTAGCAATCTATAGGTATCTGCAGGTAACTGGCTGAACCGAAACTCGTTTTTAGTATTTACAAATTGCGTTCGGTACAAGCTTGCATCTTTTTTAATGAGTGATACGCTTGAATAGGCCATGGGCTTGTAGTTGTTGGTGTCTTGCACCAATCCAAAGAGGGTTCCTCCCTGGCAAATTCCTAAATGGGGCAGTAATATCAAGGTGAAAAGGGCTGCAAAATACAGTAATTTTGTTTTCATAGTTTCTCAAAGGTACATTTGCTAAACGATAATCTCAATAAGAATATTATATGCGGTTGTTTTTTAGTTTGGTTTTTTTAAGAAAAAATTGTGTTAATTCAACTAGATTTGTGCAAAATTTTACAGGTGACTAACAATAAAAAAGAATGGTTTGCAGAATGGTTCGATTCTCCCTACTACCATATTTTATATGGAAATAGAGATTACCAAGAGGCAGAATTCTTTCTCACCAATTTAATTAATCGGTTCAAACCGAATGAAGATTCTAGCATAATTGACTTAGCTTGTGGCAAAGGCAGGCATTCCATTTATTTAAATTCAAAGGGCTTTCAAGTTACTGGCGTTGATTTGTCTAGTCAAAGTATAGCGGAGGCTAAATTGAGCCAGAATGATTCTTTAAAATTTGAAGTGCGCGACTTAAGGAATTTAAATCTTCCTGAAGAATTTGATATCGCACTTAATCTTTTTACCAGCTTTGCTTATTTCGATAACTTAGAAACTGATTTATTGGTGCTAAATCAAATAAAATCTATTCTTAAACCAGAAGGGTTTTTGCTCATAGATTTCTTTAATGCCAAAAAGGTGATCGATAATTTAGTTTGCGAGGAATCGATAGAGAGAAATGGGATACTATTTCATTGCAAACGCAGTGTTGTGGAGGGTAATATTGTAAAAGACATTCAATTTACCGACCAAGGAATTCATTACCAATATCAAGAAAAAGTACAAGCACTTACCTTAGCAGATTTTGAGTTCTTACTGGCAAAAGTTGGGTTCAATTTGTTGGATGTGTTTGGTGCTTATGATTTAAGCGCGTTCAATCAAGAAGCGAGCGATAGATTAATTATTATAGCCCAAAATACGCATGCTAGATAATATCTTACAATTAGATAAACAGTTTTTTCTAGCCATTAATAATGGCCTTGCCAATTCGTTTTTCGATTTCCTTTGTCCGTATTTACGCATGCAAGAATTTTGGTATCCTTTATATGCCTTGTTTTTGTTTTTTATCATTAAAAAATATGGCAAAGAGAGTTGGAAAATTCTTTTAGCAGTTGCGCTTATGATTGTTGCCACAGACCAATTTAGTGCCAATCTGGTAAAGAATACTTTTATGCGCATTAGACCTTGCTCAGAACCTAGTTTAGAGGGTATGGTGAGGCACCTCATCGACCGTTGCAATGGGTATAGTTTTATGTCGGCTCATGCCACCAATCACTTTGCCTTAGCTGTCTTTATTGCCTTTTTCTTTAAAGAAATAAAATGGCTTAAATGGGCCTTATTGGCTTGGGCATTTTCCATTGCCTTTTCCCAAGTATATGTGGGCGTTCATTATCCTTTAGATGTTATTGCAGGTGGCTTAACAGGTGTCCTTTTTGGCATGGCATTTTCTAATTATGTTTCAAAATATTTAAAAGCAATTTCATGAGTTTGCTCTGGCTTTTCTTATTACCGCTTGGCCCACTACTTGGTGCATATTTAGCCATCTCAAGTACCAAGAAATTCCAAACAGAATTAAACTGGTTCCTGGCTTTTGCGGGCTCCTATTTATTAGGCATTACACTTCTTAATTTAATACCAGAAGTGTTTCAGAGTTTTAATCCCTACAAAGGATTGCTTGTGCTTGCTGGCTTCTTTTTTCAAATATTTTTAGAGCGGTTTTCAGAGGGTATTGAACACGGACATTTACATATTCACCATCACCTCAAAAACAAAGTTATTCCTATTGGTATTGTGGCATCCATGAGCCTGCACTCCTTTACAGAAGGCATTCCTCTGGGTTCTTTACTAATGAACAATAGCACTAATTTTTACTCCTTACTATTTGGTATCATTCTTCACGAAATACCCGCTGCCTTCGCCTTAATAAGCATCCTAAAAGGCATTCATATTCCTAATGCATCTCTTACCAGAATTTCTTTTGTTTATGGCTCCATGGCCTTGCTTGGTTCGGCCATCAGTATTTATTTAAAAGCAAGTATCAACGAGGAGTTTTTCGATTATTTTATGGCTTTCGTAATTGGTACTTTCTTGCATATTTCAACCACTATTTTATTCGAGAATAGCGAACAACATCATTTCAGTAAAAAGAAATTACTTGCCGTTTTGGTGGGCATTGGCCTAGCAACCC
This sequence comes from Bacteroidia bacterium, assembly GCA_044370475.1. Taxonomy (GTDB): domain Bacteria; phylum Bacteroidota; class Bacteroidia; order UKL13-3; family UKL13-3; genus B1. Next base: position 1,808 of record JBILVK010000024.1, on the reverse strand, counting down.
TCATCAGTTTAGGTATTCACGAATAACAGAGGTTCCGCTCAAATTTTGAACTTCAAACTTATCCAAAAATTTCTTCCTGCAGCGCTTATTCCGCTGGCAAATACCCTGTAATTTCTGTCAAGTATATTTTCTATTCCGGTCTGAACCAATACGCTTTCTGAAGCAGTTATGGAATAGCCTCCAGACAGATTAAGCGTGTACCAAGAGGGCATTCCATTTGCACCTGCATATTGCAGATTGTCTTCACCACTGTTACTATAATCAGCCAACTTTTTTGCCCCATGGTAAGAGCTATTTATGTTTAACTTTATTCTCTTGTATTCATAGCTTATGGCTGTTCTGCCAAACATAGGAGGAATATGATCTAAAGGTTGTTCTCCATTAAATTCAACCCTGCCATAAGTGTAGTTTAAATGACTCTCAATCTTTATTGCTTTAGCGGGTTTATAACTCAATCCAAGGTAATAACCCAACACCTTACCACTACTTGCGTTTTGATACATTTGTACAGCAGTTAATTTGCCTTCATAAACCACACTGTCTTGTCCATTGATATTGCTTGGTTGCATCACTAAGGCATCATATATTTGGGTATAAAACAAGTTGGCCATCAATTGTAATTTTGAGTTGACACTTACTTCAATTCCAAGTTCCGAATTCAATGTTTTCTCTGCCTTTAACTGTTCATTTGGCATAATAACTGCCTCTCCAGACTTTGAATCAAAGGTCTTTCCAACATCATCTACGTTGGGTGCCCTAAAGGCATTTCCAATGTTTAGATATACCTTAGAGTTTTTAGGTAAAACCCTTATAATACCTAGGTTTCCAACCAAGGAGGTATTAGTTTGATTGATCTTGTTGGGTAGAAATGGATAAAAGGTTTTGTTGCTAAACTTTGATTCTAATCCACTTACATTTAACCTCAGTCCTTCGGATATAATCCACTTTTTAGTCAATTCTTGATTTACACTTACATACATTCCTCCCCAATGCATGGTTGAGCCTCCATCTGGATACCTGGTACTCGTAGGTAATTGTATATTAGAGTCGATTTGTTGTATAAAGGCATGCGATTGAACGGTATTAAACACCCATTCTGCACCATAGCGTATTTCATGTATTTTTATTTTTTTTCGGATATCCAAATTCAGCGAATACACCCCAACATTTTCTTTTCTATTGCTCTGATTTGGATCGCCAAAATTTCTAGATATTCTACTTTCTTCAATTTGTTGAACGCTTCCAATTAACCTTATTTGGTCGCTCCATTTTCTTACTTTACCATCGTCAAATTGATAGCTAGCAAGCATAAATTTCTCTGGTCCATAATTCCATTCTGCAAATTTGGGCTGATTTCCTTTCATCTCAGAAAGCCTGTCGTAACGGGGTACATCACTTGTTTTACTGTAGTAAAAAGATACTTGGTGTTGTTGATATACCTTTGGTTCAAACAGAATTTTTGCCATGGCATTTTCTTGTGTATAGGCACTCCCAATTTGTATGCTAGGGTCGTTATTGTCTAATACAACATCTTGCTGATTAAGTCTTGCTTGGTATTTATACCTATACCATAATTTGGTGGTGTTAACATCTCCACCATTAGCTTTACCTTGCTTTAAATCTCCAAATTTACTTTGAGAATAGCTGGCAAAAAATGCAATTTTTTTATAGGAATAGCCTAAGCCTAAACTATTGCTTAGCTCATTATTTACCGAGCTTATTCTTGTGTTAAAATAGCCTTTTAATCCACCATCTATTTGTGGTTTTCGGCTCACAAAATTTACAACACCTCCCAATGCATCAGAGCC
>JBILVK010000229.1:0-2802 GCA_044370475.1 Bacteroidia bacterium | reverse complement strand
CGTATTGTGCTCCATAACATTAAAATACAAGGCCGCCAAGAAATCGGCACAACCTAGGCTTCCACCTGGGTGACCACTCTTACAACCGTGAACCATTCTTAGAACATCCCTTCTAATCTGAGAAGATAATTTGCTGATTTCCTGAGCACTTTGCTTATTCATGGGAAAAATTTTTGTTTTTGCGTATGCGAAAGTACAAAGTTAACCCGAGCTTTAAAAGTCGCAACAAATCTTTAAAAACTATTCCTTCACCAGCTTGCCCGTTTTCACTCCTATTCCATCAATAACCACCTGGTAAAAGTAAATTCCACTGCTTTCCAAAACCTCCATGCTAAGCTTACCTTTTCTGACAGTCAAACTTCTCTTTGTTATGGTCTGACCCAAACTGGCCTAAATAGTGAGGTAATCCCATTCCTCAACGATTGCCAAAAGCCGCCTTCAACTGCATTCCCATTTAAAATAAAAATACACATTACTAGAATTACATAATGTCTAATTTTGTTTGTATTTGATTTCACAGGTTATTTAATTTTGGTTAAAGAACAGCCGTCGGAAAATTGAATTAGAATAATACCATCTTCTTTACTATAATAGATGAAACTCTTTTCATTTATATTACCATTTTTGAAAATTTTCATAACATTATCATAAACATTACCATTAATATTCAGATTGTGTATATAAGAAGGACTGCCTAATTTCGGCAAACTGGGAGATGTACTAAATGTTAATTTATTTATTAAAACATTGAAATCAATACCATTTTTATGGCTCAAAGCCCTTGCAATATAGTATTGAATATCTGATGCATATTGGCTTATCGGGTAAAAGGTATAGCCAGTAAACTGCTTAAAGGTAGTGCTTTTGGTGCTACAATAATCCTCTGCATAATTGTCCTTTTGTTTAAAGCCCGTATTTGGTCCCTGCCCTAAAAAAGTAATGGTATCGCCTTTTTCAGTTAAAAATGTTAAAGTATCAAATCCATGATAGCTTTCTAAGGGTTCTTTATCCATTAATGGAATGTATGATGTATCCACCTTCACTTCATACTCTGGGCAGGGTCTTTCTTTGCATGAAGTGCCAAAAAGCATCAGCAGCAAGTTCAGGCTCAAGAATATGGGTGTACTGTTTTTCAAAGGTGTATTATTTTCTAGGACTAAGGTAATGAATTTATTTTTAAGACTGTACCAAATGTATGCTGCTAATCCACCTAAGAAGAACCAAAGAACAAAAAAACAATTGCTTCTTTTAAGGATTTTTAAAACTAAATAACTCTAGCGTTCCATCTGGGAGTTCAATCTTTAAAACGCCATGTGTTTTATTAAAATAACAACCATATTTAGTATCCCATTGAGGTTGATATTGATTTTTGAAATAATCAACTTCATAATACAAAAAATTCCTTATAATTAAACTATCATGACTGAATGGGTAACTTAATCCAGCTGCCTCTAAATAGAAAATTGATTTCCCACTAGATACCACTATATACTCACAACATGGGTTTGTATATTCTATACTAAATGAAATAAGATTTGGGTAAGTTGTACTTAAAAAATTTTGATAGTACTTTTCATTATTAGAACCATTTTGACATTCTTTAGAATAATCGTTATAATACCAATACTTAGTTTTCCAACCAGTACCAACAAATAAATGAGTGTCTTGTGTGGCGCTGTCAATAAATATAAGTTCTGCAAAATCTTTATAAGGAACTTTGCTTCTTGTTTTTTCAGAAATGTTGTTTGTATATGGTTCGCCTATATCACAAGGATCTTTTTCACTACATGAAATAAACACAACAACCCACAGAAGGCTTAAAATTTGAATTTTCACAGGTTAAAATTAATGATTTTCCATTTTTACCAATTCTAGCGTATTGTTGGGTGTTTGCACTTTTAGCAAGCCATGGCTTGAATTATATAAACAACCATATTTTGTTTTATACTGAGGGTCATATTGATTGTCGAAGAAACTAACATTATAATAGAAGTTTCCTTGTATCAAGAGGCTATCCTTTATTGGGCTTGAGTTTTTAATATTGCCATACCACGAATAATACTCATAATCAATCATATAAACTTCAATATACTGTCCAACAATGCTTGGGTCGGTTGTAACCATCCCTATTTGTATTGGAAGTGGAAAGGTATTACTAATGAAAGGTTGTCTTAACATTTGGCAATTAAAACCGTCTGTACATGGCTTTTCACTGTTTATGTAGAACCAGTAATTATTTACCCAGCCCTTGCCTTGAAAAACATGCGTATCGCCACTTAAACTGTCTACAAAAGTGAGCGTAGCAAAATCTTTATAGGGCATTTTTGCTTTAACTTCATCTGTTATATCAATATTGGAGGGAATCCCACTTTTAACACAGGGGTCCTCTTTTGCACAGGAAATAAAAAGAAATCCAATAATTGCAAGGCTTGCTAATTTAGTACTCAATTTGGTAAGCTTTCCAGAATTTATAATCATCCAAAAAACTGCTTTAGTATGTTGCATTTCTATTTTGTTTATGTATTTGTTTTCGAATTGTAACAGAAAGATTCAACATAAAATTGACTTAATTGCTTATTTTCTCTAAATATTGATTGTTAGAGAGCTGCATTCTTATTACCCCCAAATCTTTAGAGTATTTGGCTAAATAGCCTCCAACAGGAACATTATAATAGGACCATGCAGTAACTGCAGTTATTATTTTTCCTTGATATGTTACAGTATCTCTACCTGGATTTGCAGATAACACAGTACTAATAGATGTTGAATAACCAACATCCTTATACTTAATATTAAAGTGAA
>JBILVK010000095.1:0-10703 GCA_044370475.1 Bacteroidia bacterium | reverse complement strand
TCTTTTCCAGCCTCTGTTTCGGTTAGGTATTCTGGATCTTCATTAGGATAGCGATAGTAGATAGTAGAGGTTTTCTCCTCTGCATCATGGGTTTTTTCTTGTTGAAATAAACTTTGCTTCCAGGTTAAATCAAGAAAATTGCTATTGGTGGCAATTACGCCATTCATTCCAACTAAATTTATCTTAAAATCTACCAGGTTATTATTTTCGTTTAAAGAAATTAAATGCTCTATAAATTGACCATCAGCCAACTTAACGCTTAAGCTTACACTTCTTTTATCTGCAGAAACAGCAGGTGTAAAATAAAGGTCCTTGGTAGAAATAGCCTTAGCATCTTTGGTAGCAAAGCCATAAGAAAAATCATTGTCTTGTCCATCTACCAATACCAAAGGAGAGCCATCCGCACGCTTGTATTTCTTGAGTTCAACCTGATAAATTCTACCGCCCTTGTTAATTACTTTTACCCTTAACTCCTCATTTTCTAAGGTGGTAAATTCCTCGTTTCCGTTTACAAAAGACGCAAAAGAACCAAAAGCATTTTGCATTCCGCTGCTATCCATTTTGTTCTCTTGGGCAACTGCTATTTTTTCGGTCTGAACCAAGGTAGCAGCAATACTGTCGTTCTGAATTCTAACCAAAGTTAAAGAGTCTTGGCGACGTTTAGTTGCATCTATCTCATCCTGAGAAGGTTGATTAATATATGCAAATGTGATTAGGATTAAAAAAATTAGTCCTAAACCGATAATCGAATTTCTATCCATTTTTTAAATTAAAGCGGGGCGAAAATAGGTAAATACCTGAAATTATTTACAGAAGATTGCGGTAGAATAACGATAATAATAGATTAACGCTGACTAAAGGTTACGGCAGCCTTTACAAATTTCACAAAAAGCGGATGTGGATTTAACACGGTACTTTTATATTCTGGGTGAAATTGAACACCTATAAAATAAGGGTGACTTTTGATTTCAACGATTTCTGCCAATTTGGTATCAGGGTTAATTCCAGTGATTTGCATGCCGTTAGATTCAAAGTCTTTAGTGTAATCGTTGTTAAATTCAAAGCGATGGCGATGACGCTCACTCACTTTTGACTTTTCGTAAGCACTATAAGCTTTAGAACCTTTAGCAATTTCACATACATAAGAACCTAATCTCATGGTACCACCCTTTTTGGTAATCTTCTTTTGATCTGCCATCATATCTATTACGGCATGTTTGGTTTTGGGATTCATTTCGGTGCTGTGCGCATCTTTCCAACCAATTACATTTCTGGCAAATTCAATTACAGCCATTTGCATACCCAAGCAAATTCCAAAAAATGGAATATTGTTTTCGCGTGCATATTTAATAGCCAAAATCTTGCCTTCAATTCCTCTATCACCAAATCCAGGAGCCACCAAAATACCATCCAATTCTGCTAATTTTTGGCTTAAATTATCATCCGCTAGCAATTCGCTATGGATGTATTGAATCCTAACTCTGGCCTCATTTGAAGCACCTGCGTGAATAAACCCTTCAACAATTGATTTATAGGCATCTGGCAATTCTATATACTTACCAATAAGTCCAATTCTCACCTCATGTTTAGGATTCTTATGTCTCGTTAGGAAGGTCTTCCAACTTTCTAAATCGGGGTCGTTTTTGGCGCTTAATTTAAGTTTAGACAAAACAGTTTTGTCTAACTTTTCTTTCAGCATCATTAAAGGAACATCATAGATGGTTGGCACATCCAATGCCTCAATAACAGAATTTGAATCTACATTACAGAACAAAGCAATTTTCTTGCGCATTTCTTTGGTAATGGCGTGTTCTGTTCTACAAACTAAGATATCAGGTTGAACACCACTTTCCAATAATAGTTTAACACTGTGTTGGGTTGGTTTGGTTTTTAATTCCTTAGTAGAACTTAAATAAGGAAGTAAGGTAAGGTGAATAACCAAAGCATCCTCCTCTTTTTGTTCCCATAACAATTGTCTAACAGATTCTATGTAAGGTAAAGATTCAATATCACCTACAGTACCCCCAATTTCGGTAATAATTATTTCAAACTCCCCAGTTTCACCTAAAAGCTTAATTCTTCTTTTAATTTCATCGGTAATATGTGGAATTACTTGAACAGTTTTTCCCAAGTAAGCCCCTTCTCTTTCTTGATTTATTACATGTTGGTAAATTCTACCTGTGGTAACATTATTGGCTTGGGAGGTAGGTTTATTTAAAAAACGCTCATAATGACCCAAATCTAAGTCAGTTTCAGCGCCATCCTCGGTTACAAAGCACTCGCCATGTTCATATGGGTTAAGTGTCCCAGGATCCACATTAATATATGGATCTAGCTTTTGAATAGTAACAGAATAACCTCTTGCTTGCAACAATTTAGCCAAAGAAGCGGCAATAATTCCTTTGCCTAAAGACGAAGTAACTCCGCCTGTAACGAAAATATATTTTGGTGTCATAGTGATTTTAAATGGAGGCACCAAATACGGCAAAAAACTAATGGGGATACTTGTTCTATTGGGCTTTAGAGCAAGATTTCAATAATGAAAAAGTTCTACCGTAATTGAGTACTTACGGGATACAAAAGTAAGCTAGAAACCTTGATGCGCAAAAGGCTATTTCTGTTTGTTTTCAATAAGTTGTTCACATAGGAGCAGAAAGCGGGTGCTTGGTGGCGTTTGATGGTGCATGGCTATAGGTAGCAAACCTCTGACAGAATTAGTAGAAGGGCCTTTGCAAAGTTATTTTGGCATTAACAACCCAATAACAAAGCATTAACACCTAGATTTGCTTTTTTCTGCAAAATTGCATTACAATACAAATATGAAAAAAATAATTTATGTGCTGATACTACCGCTGTTGGTGGTAAGCTGGCTATTGTTTGCAAATCAAGATAACAAAACTGAATCTTCAAAAAGTTCAATCCCAAAACCTATTACTGCTGCTGAAAAGAAGGCTGCAATGGAAAAATGGGAAGCTAGCCCAGAAGGTATCGCTCACAAAAAATGGGAAGCGTCTCCCGCAGGTAAAAAAGTGCATGAAAGTGCGGCTAAAATAAGTAAATCCATTAGGAACTATACAAATATGGAGGGAGTTATAACCTCACTTTCACTTCCTCCTGGCTCAAGATTGGGTTATGGAGTGATGGTAAGAATTCTTGGAGATGATTATATTCTTACCTTTAGGATAGAAAGGTCTGACAAGAATGATTCGAATTTCACAAATGTATTGGAACAACTGCATAGCCTAAAAGTGAACGACAAAATAATTATTAAGAGTCAAAACATGTCGAAAGCACCCAAGTATTCTTATCTTATAGTAACATGTGATTATTTAGAACGAGACGGAAAAATAATTTATAAACGTGCACCCCAGAAAGGCGGCTGCTAGGTATATGTTTTATGCCTTATAACTAACCATTACTGGGCATTCAAAAAAAAAGGCGGCTCTAAGCCACCTTTTTTTTTGAATATTTCTGTTGAATCATCAACACTTAGGAGTATTAAATCTCCCTATTTACATCCCATTGTTCCATATAATCTGCAACACGTTTTAAGAAGCTTCCGCCCAAAGAACCATCCACTACACGGTGATCGTAACTCAGACTTAAAAACATCATATGTCTAATAGCAATAACATCGCCCATAGGTGTTTCTAATACAGCTGGTTTCTTTTTGATGCTTCCCGTTGCCATAATTGCAACTTGAGGTTGATTAATGATAGGAGTTCCCATTACATTTCCAAAACCACCCACATTGGTTAGGGTAAAAGTACCACCTTGTATATCATCTGGTGCTAATTTATTTGCTCTGGCTCTATTGGCTAAATCATTTACAGATTTAGTTAAGCCAATTAAATTCATCATATCTGCACCTTTAATTACCGGTACAATGAGGTTACCACTAGGCAAGGCTGCCGCCATTCCAATATTGATGGCTTTTTTCTTAATAATGGTTGTGCCATTAATAGAAATGTTAATCATTGGATAATCCTTGATGGCCCTTGCCACGCACTCAATAAACATTGGGGTGAAGGTGATTTTTTCGCCCTCTCTTTTTTCGTATACCTTTTTTGCTTTATCGCGCCAAACAACCATATTGGTAACATCTGCTTCTACAAATGACGTTACGTGCGGACTTGTGTGCTTGCTCATGACCATGTGATCGGCTATCAGCTTACGCATGCGGTCCATTTCAATTATTTCATCACCAGCAGAAATGCTAATAGGTGGTTTAGGAACTTGGGTAACTGGTGCGGCCGCAGATACAGGAGCTGCTGGGGCAGTTGGAGTTGCTATAGGAGCCGAAGGTGCAGAAATAGCTGGTGAAACACTCACATTTCCTCTATTTTGAACATGCATCAAAATATCTTTCTTAGTCACTCTACCTTCTGCACCAGTGCCAGAAATTGATTCCAATTCTGACATACTAATATTTTCGGTACGCGCAATGTTAAGAACCAATGGCGAGTAAAATCTATTACCACCTACATTACTCACAGTATTTTGAGCTGCACTTATGGTTTGCTCAACATTCTGAACCGCCTGCTTTACTTCAGCGGGCGCACTTGCTACTGGTGCAGCGGCTGGAGATGCTGCAGGTGCTGCGCCTTCTAATGCAATTATAGCAATAGGGGCATTTACAGGTACCACATCACCTTCATTAAACAGACGCTTAATCAATTTACCCGCCTTTGGCGATGGAACCTCAGAATCTACCTTATCGGTTGCAATTTCTAAAACTGTTTCATCAACAGATATATAGTCCCCTTCGTTTTTTGTCCAACGAATAATGGTTGCTTCTGCAATACTTTCGCCCATTTTGGGCATCACCAATTGAAATTCAGACATAGCGTAATAAATTTTCTAATGGGCAAATTTACCTTAAAATCCCAATTGACAAAACTTTTCTAAACTCACATTCGCAATTACCTATTTTTCAATAGATGACCATTCCAATTGAAGGTCGACGAGCTTCCTATAAATTCCATTTTCTTTGGACATAAGAATTTCATGGGTACCCATTTCTTGAACCGTTCCATGGTCTATTACTATAATTTTATCTGCGTTACGTACAGTTGAAAGTCGGTGAGCAATCACAAAACTTGTCCTATTTTTCATCAAGTTTTCCAATGCTTCCTGAACCAATTGCTCGCTTTCGCTATCTAAAGAACTGGTAGCTTCATCTAATATTAAAATGGCTGGATTTTTTAAAATAGCTCTTGCAATGGCAATGCGCTGACGCTGACCACCACTTAGTTTTATTCCCCTCTCTCCCACAACCGTTTCATAAGCCTCAGGAAACTTTTGAATAAAATCGTGCGCATTGGCTTTAATGGCTGCTTGCATAATTTCATCGTCCGTTGCGTTTGGCTTACCATAGGCAATGTTTTCTTTAATAGTCCCTCCAAATAAAATGACATCCTGTGGCACAAATGCAATTTGTTTGCGCAATTCGGTAATCCCTAGTTTTTTACTTTCAATATCGTCAAAATAAACATCTCCATGCGAAGGCTCATAAAATTTCAATAACAAAGATGCAATGGTGCTCTTTCCAGCACCGCTTGGACCAACAAGTGCAACCAATTCGCCTTTATTTACGGTTAAGTTAATATTCTTGAGCACCTGTATATCTTTTCTAGATGGATAACTAAAAGATACATCAACAAATTTTACATGTCCAACTAGAGCGTGTTTTAGAGGTTCATTGTTTTCAACTAGTTCAACAGGTTCGCCGCTCTGTCTCATTAACTCGCGCACTCTTTGGGTTGCTCCTAGTGTTTTTTGTAGCTGACTAAACATATCAGCAAAACCTGCAAAAGTACCACCAACAAAGGCAGAAAAAATAACAAACATGGTAAGGTCACCTGCGCTCAACTCCCCACTTCTTATCATTCCAGCACCATACCACATCACAAAAGCAATAGCACCAAAAACACTAAAAATCATAAAACTTACAAAGGCTCCTCTATATCTTGCGTTGGAAATAGCCGTTTCAACCACACTGTTAATGCTTTTGCTATATCTGTTCATTTCATGCGACTCGCTGGTAAAAGCCTTCACTATAGAAATGCCTTGAAAAGTTTCTTGAACAATGGTCCCACTTTCGGCCAATTGGTCTTGTGCTCTTCTCGACATTTTACGAATTCTCATGCCAAAAAACACAGCCACAACAGCAATTAAGGGCACAACAGACAACATTACCAAAGCCAATTCTGCACTAATCCAAAAAATAAAGCTGAGCCCAATAATTAATGTAAAAATCCCTCTCAGAAACTCTGCTAAAGTAAATGAAATGGCATCTTGAATTTGAGACAAGTCGGCACTAATTCTATTGCTTAATTCACCTACGCGTTGCTCGCTGTAGAAGCTCATAGGCATGCTTAATAATCTGCCATATAAATCTGTTCGCATATTGGCCAGCGATCTTTCACCCACCTCAGTTAACAAATAGATTCGCATAAAAGAAAATACGGTTTGAACCGAAAGCTGTAAAAAAAGCAATAATAAAATAGTGTTTAAACTCCATTTAACTGTTTTTAAATCAAAACCTAAAGCATCAGCACCCATGTTAGAGCTTGGCAATTGAACCTGTGCACCAGGTGCTGCCGCATCAATCATTTTACCCAGTAAGAATGGAAAAACCATGGTACTTAATGCCGACAGGGCAATAAAAAGCAAACTCAGAAAAAACTTCCCTTTGTATGGTTTGATATAGGCGAATAAAGCAAGTGCTTCCCCTAATGTTTCTTTATTTATCTTTGCTTTTTCGGGCTCCTGCTTAAGGTCGCCGTTACTATTAAAACTTCTCTTAGCCATATTGCCGCAAATATAGGGTACCAATTTTTATCATTTCAGTTATATCTGCAAACAGCTCAATTGAGTCGATTAAAATATTATTTTTAAAATCCCACGTATATTTAATATTTTTGCACGTGTAAATGCAAAAATGATGGAAAGCCAAAACAAAACTAAACTAACCCTAAGCTGCAATCCAAACATTATAGAAGAAGCAAAAAAATATGTTGCACTAGAAGAAGACTCGTTGTCGTCTATCGTGGAAGATTTTTTGGCCACTTATGTTGCAGTAAAAAAAAATAAAAAGCTAGGGAAATATCCTTTTCATGCACCAGAAATTATAAAACTTACTGGTAGTTTTAAACTTGGAGAGCATAAAAATTACAAAAAGGAGTACAAGGCAAAATGAACAAAGTCTTTGTTGATGCAAACATTGTGGTGGATTGGCTTAACGCAGATTCATCACAAAATATATTGTGTTCTAATTGCCTTCAAGTAATTAAATCACTCTATAAAAAGCCTATGGTATCGCCAGTAAGCATTGCTATAGTTTTTTATTTGGTTAGCAAAAAGGTAAAGGACAAAAAAATGGTAAAAAGGGTTTTAGGTGAAGCCTTTTCAAATTTCATCATCACTGGGGCCAATCAAGCAACCTTGGATAAAGTATTTTCTTCGGCCTACCTTGATTTAGAAGATGGCATACAATATTTTTCTGCAATTGAGTCTGGCGCAGATGCTATAGTTACCTTTAATGGGTTTGATTATGTAAATGCTAAAATACCTATTTTACATCCAGAGGAGTTCTTACAATTACACGCAATTAAAAAGTGATTATTCGAACCTAAGGTGTTTAACCGACTCTCCAGAATCTCTCAATTCAATTAAAGAATCTATGCCAATTTCGAGGTGTTTTGCCACATAACTATTGGTAACACTCACATCGCTTTTTGATGTTTTTACTCCTTCTGGCACCATGGGGTTATCGCTAACCAATAGTAAAGCGCCCTTTGGAATTTCATTGACAAATCCTGTGATAAATATTGTTGCTGTTTCCATATCTATGCCCATTGCTCTGGTTTTCCTTAAATAAGCTTTAAACTCTTCATCATGTTCCCAAACTCTGCGGTTGGTGGTATAAACAGTGCCAGTCCAATAATCCATATCATGCTTAACAATGGAGGCAGAAACTGCCTTTTGCAGTCTAAACGAAGGAAGCGCAGGAATCTCTTGCATGATATAATCGTTGCTCGTTCCTTCACCTCTAATTGCCGCAATAGGCAATATTAAATCACCAATTTTGGTCACTTTTTTTAGTCCACCACATTTGCCTAAAAACAGGGCTGCCTTGGGGTGCACAGCACTTAACAAATCCATGCAAGTGGCAGCCATTGCGCTACCCATTCCAAAATTAATGATGGTAATATTATCTGCAGTTGCAGTTTGCATAGGCTTATCTCTGCCCATTACTTCCACCCCAAACCTTTGTGCAAATAGGTCTACATACAAGATAAAATTAGTCAATAAAATATATTCACCAAAGGCCTCTAATGGTCGGCCAGTATACCTAGGAAGCCAATCACTTACTATTTCTTCTTTCGTTTTCATTCTAGCAATATAAATGATTAGAAAATAGCAATCAAATTAAGCATTGTCTGGTGACATTCCCTTGAACATGCCGCTCATTAAATCGGTGAACTCAAATCCACGCACAATTGGATTTTTACTAAGCTGACTAAATTCTGCAAGGCCATGAAGAACTAGTTCCATCAGTATGATTTTTTCATGCTCTGGGGAAGAAGGATATTTTAGTTTTACAAGTTCAGCTAGGCCTTCCACTGTGAGCAATGATTTTAAGTAATTTTCATCGGTACTTTGGTTCAAACAGCTAATGGTATAACCATCATTGAACCAGTTTAAAATAAGTTCGTAGGGGTTGCCTTGTTTGGCCTTTTTTGCCTTTTCTGGGTTAGTAAATTTCTCGAGAAAAAGTGTGCGAATAGCTTTACCAATAAGGTTTTGAGCTACATTTAAAGAACCTTCTAATTCGCCTTCATATACCAATTCAACCTTACCTGTTATACTTGGAATGATCCCAAAAAGATCGCTAATTCTGGCAGCAGTTTTTTGTTCTTTGTTGAGCAACATTCTGCGCTCTGCAGAGCTATACAAATTTTCTAATGCACTAATGGTTAAGCGTGCAGAAACGCCACTTTTTTGGTCAACAAAATCGCTTTGGCGAGCTTCCATAGCAATGTGTTCAATTAAATCGAGGAGTAAGTCATTTACTTCTACAGTTTCTTTTTGGGCTGAAGTAATATGGGCTTCTTGTGTGGTGACCGATTTTGCCAATTGAATGGTCTTAGGATAATGGGTTAATATTTGGCTATCAATCCTATCTTTTAAAGGCGTTACAATGCTTCCTCTATTGGTATAATCTTCTGGATTAGCGGTAAAAACGAATTGCACATCTAATGGCAATCTCAATTTAAATCCGCGTATTTGTAAATCTCCTTCTTGTAAAATATTAAATAAGGAAACCTGAATACGTGCTTGCAAATCGGGCAATTCATTGATTACGAAAAGACATCTATTACTTCTAGGAATAAGTCCAAAATGAATTACCCTTTCATCGTTATAATGTAATTTTAGGGTAGCTGCTTTTATGGGGTCTACATCACCAATTAAGTCGGCCACAGAAACATCCGGTGTGGCTAATTTCTCGGTATATCTTTCTTTGCGTGACAACCATGCTATGGGAGTTTTATCTCCTTTTTCTTCAATTAAATCAAGAGAAAACCTACTTATCGGATTTAGAGGGTCATCATTAATTTCGCTGCCATCTATGATAGGAATATATTCATCTAAAAGGTTAATCATTAATCGTGCAATCCTTGTCTTTGCTTGCCCACGTAGGCCCAACAGTATTATATTATGCTGTGAAAGTATAGCAGTTTGAAGTTGAGGCAAAACAGAATCATCGTATCCTTGCACACCTTCGAAAGGATTAATATTGTTTTGCATAGCATGGATAAGGTTATCACGCATTTCTTGCTTTACCGATTTAGAAACATACCCTGCTGCCTTTAGTTGGCCAAGAGTTTTAATTTTATTATGTGATGCTTTCATTAATTATTTAAGGTTCTTTTTTCTGTTTTTCTCAAAATCTTCGAAAATAAAATCGCCTAAACCATTTAGGTTACTGTAATAGGCTTTTCCTTTATTTGTCTCGGTAAATTCGCGCACAAATTTCTGCAAATAAGGATCACTGGCAATCATAAAGGTTGTGATGGGAATGTTGAGCCTTCTTGCTTGCGCAGCCATTGTTAAAGTTTTATTGATTATTTTCCTATCTAAACCAAAGCTATTTTGGTAATAGCCAGTTCCTTCTTTTAAACAGGTAGGCTTACCATCTGTAATCATAAATATTTGTTTATTGATATTCTTGCGTTTTCTCAATAAATCTAGTGCAAGTTCTAAACCTGCATAGGTGTTTGTGTGGTAAGGTCCCACTTGTAGATATGGCAAATCTTTTACCTCAATGGGCCAGGCATCATTTCCAAAAACAATGATATCTAAGGTGTCTTTTGGGTAACGGGTTTTAATCAATTCGGCAAGAGCCATCGCTACCTTTTTTGCAGGTGTAATGCGGTCTTCGCCATATAAAATCATGCTGTGAGAGATGTCGATCATTAACACAGTAGATGTTTGGGTCTTTAAATCTTTTTCTTTGATTTCTAAATCATTTTCTGTGAGTTTAAAATCATCTATGCCATGGTTTACTTGTGCGTTGTGAATGCTTGCTGTTAAATCGATTTGATCCAAGGAATCACCAAAAGCATATTTCCTAACATCGCTGTTAAGTTCATCTCCTTGTCCGGTTTTAGAGGTGGCATGATTTCCTTTGGATCCTT
>JBILVK010000227.1:0-2876 GCA_044370475.1 Bacteroidia bacterium | reverse complement strand
TAACCATTGCCTATTCGCTTGGACATATCTCTGGTGCACATTTAAACCCAGCGGTTACCATTGGCTTATGGATGGGAGGCAGATTTGATGCTAAAGACATTCTTCCTTATGTGGTATC
Organism: Bacteroidia bacterium; assembly: GCA_044370475.1. GTDB lineage: Bacteria > Bacteroidota > Bacteroidia > UKL13-3 > UKL13-3 > B1. Next base: position 2,758 of record JBILVK010000227.1, on the reverse strand, counting down.
GCAAATACTTGGTGCCATTGCTGCCGCAGGTGTTTTATCTATCATTGTAACGGGTAACGGTAGCGATATTGGAACCTTTGCAGCCAATGGTTACGGGGAGCATTCTCCTGGTAAATACAGTATGCTTGCCGCTATTGTTACTGAGTTTGTGTTGACATTTATGTTTCTCTTAATTATCCTCGGTTCAACAGATGATAAGGCCCCTAAAGGCTTTGCAGGTTTGGCTATTGGTTTAGCTTTAACTCTCATTCATCTTATTAGCATTCCTGTAACCAACACTTCTGTTAATCCAGCTCGTAGTATAAGTCAGGCATTATTTGTGGGCGATTGGGCAATGGCGCAACTTTGGTTGTTTATTGCTGTTCCTATTGCTGGCGCTGCACTTGCAGGAGTTGTTTACAAATTCCTAAAAGCAAAATAAAATGTATGGCAACAGAAGGTACTAAAGAAAATCCTTGGAAGCTTCAAACACCACCTCTTTCTTCGAGTTATGAAATGTACAAAGATGTAAAAGAGGGTAAAGATGTTATTGTTTGTGTGGTAGGGAAAACGACATTACTTTATAATTACTCTTGCTTGGCAGATTTGCATACCATGCTTAAGAAACATGGAGATTGGATGGAGCTTGGCAGTGCAGATGAACAAAAACCTGCCAAAGAAGGAACTGTTGAGGCTTGGGGAAGATCAGAAAGCAACCCAAATGGTGGTTGGTATGGTTTAAAAAAAGGACTCCGTGGAAGGTTTGGCATGTATGTTCCTCCACTCATGGAGCATCTTGGATTAGCAGAGTTAACCCATGAGCCAAAAGGAAATAAGATGAGAGCTATTTAATTAGGTAAACCTAGTTTTTTCATGTGGTTTGGGTATTTAATCTCTTTACCCAAACTACATTTAAATTTACTGAAATTACTCAATATGTGATTTATGTAAGTTAGCCTCCTATTTATGTAAGGCATAGCCTTTGTATTAGTCGCAGATTTGCTGCATGGAGCTTAAAGACCAGTGGCGATGCACTTATCGTGCTCAACTGGTACGAAGAAAAAATGTAAGGTAACAGCGCCTTTGCTTACCTTTGTGCCTTAAATTGAACATATGTCAGATTTTTTGGCTTTAGGTATTTCCCCCGCTCTTGTTAAATCTTTGGCGGCACAAGAAATTGTGCGACCTTTTTCCATACAGGAGCAGGCCATTCCGGCCATTCTAGCCAAACAAGATATACTCGGTATTGCCAAAACAGGCTCTGGAAAAACTGCCAGTTATGTGCTTCCTATCCTTATGCAACAGCAAGGCAAAAGGACTCAAAACCGCCATGTAAATGTGCTTGTGCTCGTCCCTACGCGGGAGCTGGCTGTGCAGGTGCAAGGCATATTTCAGCAAATGGGTCGGTTCGAACCGAAGCCTACAAAATCGTTAGCGGTTTATGGAGGTGTTTCTATAAACCCGCAAATGATGGCCCTTCAGGGGGTGCAAATCCTAGTGGCTACTCCTGGTAGGTTGCTCGAATTAATAGCATGCAATGCCGTTAATATTAGCCAAATTGAAACCCTTGTATTAGATGAGGCAGATAAAATGCTCAATATGGGCTTTAAAGCAGAGCTTGATCAATTGTTGGCACATTTACCAAAACGCAAGCAAACACTGCTTTTTTCGGCTACTTTAAGTGAGGATATTAAGCTCATTGAGGCGGGTTTGCTGCACAATGCCGTAGTGGTAAAAGTGCAAGAGCCAACAGAAAATTTAGACATTATTACGCATACTGCTTATTGGGTACGCGAGGAGAAAAAAGGTCCGCTGCTTAGGCAAATTCTCAATGATAGCAGCTTGTCTCAGGTCTTGATATTTTGCTCTTCGGTGTACCAAGTAGATAATGTGACAGATAAGTTAATCAAAAACAACTTTGATGCCATGTCTATTCATAGCCAGAAAAGTCAAGGGGCCCGAACCGATGCCTTGCGCAAATTTAAGGAAGGGAAATTGCGTGTGTTAGTGGCAACCGACCTTCTAGCACGTGGTATTGATGTTCAATTTTTACCTTGTGTAATCAACTATGAATTGCCTCGCTCTCCCAAAGATTATATTCACCGTGTGGGTCGCACGGGTAGGGCAGAATCGCCTGGAGAGGCCATTAGCTTTGTAACTCCGGCCGATGAACATCACTTCAAAGTGATTCAGAAAAAGATCAAACGAAGCATCGAATTAAAAGATGCCGATGTTATGTTATCGTTAAAATAATAGTTGATTTCTTTCGCACCACCTTTTTGCCTATTCACTTAATTCGTGAATGCATGCTTAAAATCTATGGATTGCTTTTTTTTATAAACTGGCCTTTGTGATTTTTTGAATGTCGACATGCATTTTTTCTGAGAGAATTTCTTAAATTTGGCCATGATGGAAATGATAGAAAATTTAGAACCCCTTTTACGAACCTATTGGTTTGTTGCCATTCCTGCTAGTATCATCTTCATAATTCAAACGGTTATGACCTTTATGGGCGCCGATGCCTCAGATGGTTTGTCGCCAGATTTTGATGGCGATTTATCTGGGTCTGATGAGGCTTTTCAATTATTCTCTTTTAGAAATTTGATTAATTTTTTATTGGGTTTAAGCTGGACAGGTATATCGTTTTACACATCCATTTCAAATCCATTTTTTCTAATTGTTTTGTCTTTAATCATGGGTGTGCTCTTTGTTTATGTATTCTTTTTTATCATTAAGCAAGTGCAAAAATTGGCAGAGAATAATTCCTTTCAATTTTCAA
>JBILVK010000246.1:0-2892 GCA_044370475.1 Bacteroidia bacterium | reverse complement strand
AAAGAAGAAAGTAAAAGAGTATACCACCTACCTAAACTTCCTTAAAATTAGAAAAGAAAAGGGCTTCGATGATAGCGAAAAAATAAACCTTCATGCCGTTTTTACAGGTAACCCCGGCACGGGTAAAACCACCGTTGCAAAAATGCTGGGCAAAATATACCTGCAACTTGGCTTGCTTAGCAAGGGTCATGTTTTGGAGGTCGACAGAAGTGATTTAGTGGCTGAGTATATTGGTCAGACTGCCCCTAAAACCAAAGAGGTAATTAAGAAGGCAAGGGGCGGAATTCTCTTTATCGACGAGGCTTACGCCCTAGCCAGAAAGAATGATGATAGCAAGGATTTCGGCAAAGAGGCCATAGAAATTCTCCTCAAGGAAATGAGCGATGGTGAGGGCGATTTGGCCGTTATTGTTGCGGGCTACCCAAGCGAAATGAACAACTTCTTGGAGTCTAATCCTGGCATGAAATCTCGGTTCAGCATGTTCTATGAATTTGTTGACTATCTGCCGCAAGAGCTCATGCGTATTGCCAAATTTACCATGGAAAAACGCGGGGTAAAATTGGGCGATACTGCCGAAGAATACCTCTATAAAAAATTGGTAGATGCCTACAGAAATAGAGATAAAATGTTTGGCAACGCGCGCTACGTAAACACCATCATAGACGAAAGCAAAATGAATATGGGACTTAGGTTAATGCAACACCTAAACCCTGCAGCGCTTACCAATGAGGAGATTTCTACCATTCAGCCTTCTGATATTGAAAAGATTTTTGAGGGCAAAAAGAAAGGCATCGCCGATATTCCAATTGATGAGGAATTGCTCAAACAAGCTCTCGCCACCTTACATCATTTAATAGGTTTAGAAAACGTAAAAAATGAAATTGATGAACTGGTAAAACTGGTGCGCTTCTATAGAGAAATTGGCAAAGATGTTCGTCAGAGCTTCTCCTTACATGCCGTGTTTACTGGCAATCCGGGCACTGGTAAAACTACCGTGGCGCGCATCTTGGCTCAAATTTATAAGGCTTTGGGCATACTAGAAAGAGGCAACTTGGTAGAATGTGATAGGCAGGCTTTAGTGGGTGCTTATGTTGGACAAACAGCCATAAAAACCACCGAGCTGGTGAACAAAGCTCAGGGTGGGGTATTGTTTATTGATGAGGCTTATTCTTTAAGTGAGGGTGGCGAAAACGACTTTGGCAAGGAAGCCATAGAAACCCTCCTCAAACGCATGGAGGATCAACGTGGAGATTTCATCGTAATCGTTGCGGGCTATACCGATAATATGCGTCAGTTCCTAGAAAGCAACCCAGGCTTGCGCTCGCGTTTCGACAGAGAAATGCACTTCAACGATTACACCGCAGAACAACTCTACCAAATTGCCATCAAGCTTTTACAAGGAAATAACATTGTGCCAGATACCAAGGCTTCAGACCACTTAAAGAACTACTTGGTGGCTCTCTATGAGGCGCGCAATAAGTATTTTGGCAACGCAAGAAACGTACGCAAAGTAATCGAAGAGGTGATTAAAAATCAACATTTACGCCTCGCAAAATTGCCATCCCAAGAGCGCACCCTCGATATGATTAACACCATCTACTATGAAGATGTAGAGGAATTCAAAATAGAGTACAACCCTAACGAAGGCAAGAGAAACATTGGCTTTAAACAAAACTCTTAAAAGTTCGGTCTGAACCAAAGCGTTTGCGCCAACAAAGTATTTCTTGTAAAACCAACTCTTGCCCACCGTCTTCGTTCATCGAAGCTCTAGCGAAGATGAAAGCTTTAGCGCAGGTGAGAGCGAAGCATTTTTGGCTTTAAACAAAACTCTTAAAAGTTCGGTCTGAACCAAAGCGTTTGCGCCAACAAAGCTTTTGCGCAGGTGGGAGCGAAGCATTATTGCCTTTAAACAAAACTCTTGAGTGAAGAATTACTTCAAAGTTTAAAACTCTTAATTCTTAACTCTTAATTCTTACTTCATACTTCATACTTCATAGTTTAAAACTCTTAATTCTTAACTCATTCTTCATACTTCAACCACCTCGGTTCAGACCGAAAACATTTAAGCTCCTGTTAAAATAGGCAACTCATCTGTGCTCCGCACCAAAAACACCACCAAAAAATACAACAACATCGCTGTGTTATAAATGTATAAATAAATCTCTGTATATCTAAAATTGGCCTGCGTTGCATCTGCCCAAACCTTCATAGCCCACCAAAATAAAAAGGCCAAAACAGGGAAAATAAAACACATATACAAATAGAAAAGATGCGATTGATTGCTCATAATTAAATGATATCCAAAAGCTATTATAATGATCGACTGCAACCAAAATGCAAACTCAAATGTCCCCTTTTTACCCAAAAATAAACTCAAACTTTTCTCGCCATTTGCCGCGTCAACCTTGTGCTGATACACTTGCGTTAATGGAAAATTAGCCAAGACCATCAAAAAACTTATCGCCGCTGGTACCATCAAATTCACCTGATTCATCACCTCCAAAAAACCCTTCGTCTGGCAAAATAAAAACACCATCACATACAAAAAAAAGCCCTGAAAAAAGGCCACAGTAAAGGCCCCTATAAACGCATATTTCTTCAACCGTATATGAGGCATGCTATATGCAATAGATGCCGCAATGTAAAGAGCAACCAAAATGCCCAACACCGTATCCATAAAAAATACATAGCTAATAGATACTAAATTCATGGCCATACATACCCACCATAACTCAGGCTTTGCTTTAGGCGGATGCCTCAAACCTCCCACTGGCGTAGTATCATCGTCCATATAACTATTATAACCATAGCTAGCTGGAACCACCAATAAAAAGAATACCAAGAAAAATTGAAGCGATTTAAAATAGTCGGGAGAATCAGAAAATGTAAAGG
>JBILVK010000023.1:0-34328 GCA_044370475.1 Bacteroidia bacterium | reverse complement strand
ACCTAATTGTTATCTTCGCGCCCATGAGTTTTCCAATTATAGCACCCTCGGTACTTTCGGCAGATTTTGCCAACTTAGGCCGTGATATTGAAATGATTAATCAGAGTGAGGCCGATTGGTTTCACGTAGATGTAATGGATGGGGTTTTTGTACCCAATATTTCGTTCGGTTTTCCCGTAATTAAATCCTTGCAAAAACTAGGTACCAAGCCTTTGGATGTGCATTTAATGATTGTGCAACCCGAGCGCTATATCAAAGATTTTAAAGCAGTAGGCGCAGATATTTTATCGGTTCATTACGAAGCTTGTACTCACCTGCACCGCACGCTCTATGCCATTAAAGAAGAGGGCATGAAAGCGGGTGTGGCCATTAACCCACATACCCCTGTGCATTTGTTAAAAGACATTATTAAAGACATAGACCTAGTTTGTATGATGAGCGTAAATCCTGGCTTTGGCGGACAAAAATTCATAGAGCAAACTTATGCTAAGTGTGCAGATTTAAAGGCCATGATTATGGCTTCTCAATCTAATTGCATCATAGAAATTGATGGTGGCGTAAATGAACATACCGCCCCAAAACTGTTAGATGCTGGAGCAGATGTGCTTGTGGCAGGCAATTATGTCTTTGCCTCAAGTAACCCAATAGAAACCATTGCTTCCTTAAAAAAACTAGGTAACCATACTACCACAGGCGCTTAAGCGTTACAGAAAAGTTGAATTACTACCTGAACCAAATTATAAAGATTTTCATTTTGCTTTTGGCAATGTGTCCTGCCCATGTATTTGGTCAGCGCAATGCCATAGTGTATGGTAAAATAACCGACTCCATAGGCAGAAGCATCGCCGATGTAAACATTCAGGTAAAATCTCAAAATATTCTTGGTTCAAGCGAAGAAAGCGGTGCTTACCAAATTCAAGTGCCTTCTAACTTACCACTAGAATTAATATTCTCCTATGTAGGTAGACAACCCTACATTGTTCAAATACCTGCATTGCTCCCCGGAGAAAAAAAACAACTCAATGTTCAAATGTCGTACGGCTTATCTCTAAGAACTTTTGTCATTACCGAGGAAAGGGAAAGAGAAAAAGTGTCGATGTACGTGATAGACCCTAAAAAGACAGAGGCTTTGCCAAACGTTAGCGGGAGTTTTGAGTCTATCCTTAAAACCTTACCAGGAGTTACTTCTAATTCCGAACTAAGTTCGCAATACAATGTACGTGGTGGTAATTATGATGAGAACCTCATTTACGTGAACGACATAGAAATCTATCGTCCATTTTTGCCACGTAGTGGGCAACAAGAGGGCTTAAGTTTTATTCATACAGAATTGGTTCAGAACGTTAAATTCTCTGCTGGTGGCTTTGAGGCTAGGTATGGTGATAAAATGAGCAGTGTGCTCGACATTAAATACAAGGATCCCAAAAAGTTTGGAGCATCTGTAAATGCTGGACTCTTGGGCGTGCAAACACATATAGAAGGGGCCAGTGATAATTTGAGATTTACCTATTTATTAGGTGCTCGTTATTGGAGCAATAAATATGTTCTAGGAACCTTAGATGTGCAAGGCGATTATCAACCCTCTTTTTATGATGTACAAACTTTGTTAAACTTTCACCTCAAAGAAAATTTAACCTTAAGTGTATTGGCCAGCTATGCTCAAAACAGATATTATTTTGTTCCGCAAAACAGAGAAACAACTTTTGGTACCGTAAACCGTGCTTATAGGTTAAATATTTATTTTGAAGGTGCAGATTTAATGCAGTACCAAACCGCAACAGGCGCGTTTACCTTGGCATACAAGCCAAATCCATTTACTCAACTTAAACTTTTGGCATCTACTTTTTATTCCAATGAAAACGAAATATTCACCGTAGAGGGCGCTTATCGTTTAAGTGATATCGAAACCGATTTAGGTTCAGACAATTTTGCACAGGCTAGAAACCTAAGAGGAGTTGGCTATTTTATTAACAATGCCCGTAATGCCATCATTGCCAACGTGAGCAATATTGGTCACCGCGGCTATCATAGCACAGGAAAAAACAGCATTCAATGGGGTGCATTTTTGCAAACAGAACAGATTCAAGATAAACTGCATGAGTGGTATTACGATGATTCATCTGGCTTCTCTCGTCCGCAAATTGATACCAATGGAAACTTTGTACTTAGCAATTACCTAGATACCCGCCTAAACCTGAGCACCTACAGACTTCATGGCTACCTCCAAAATTCGCAAACCATCAACAAAACGTACAATGCCGTTTTAACCTATGGCGTCAGAGCAAACTATTGGAGCTATAACCAACAAACAGTTTTTAGTCCGCGCGTGCAATTTGGGTTTGAACCAAATAGAAAACACAATCGCTTAATTAAAGATAAAATGATTGAGGGTAAATTGCGCAAAGATTGGATGATTAGAGTAGCTTATGGCTGGTATTATCAACCACCATTTTACCGCGAACTGCGCGATTTTAATGGACAGTTAAATCAAAACATTAAGGCCCAACGTGCCATACATTATGTATTGGGTGGCGATGTTAATTTTACCGCATGGAACAGGCCTTTTAAGTTTGTTACAGAAACCTATTACAAACAATTAGACTACCTCATCCCATATGAAATAGACAATGTACGTATCAGGTATTATGCTAACAACAATAGCAGCGGATATGCTACAGGTATTGACATGCGCGTTAATGGAGAGTTTGTAAAAGGTGCAGAAAGTTGGGCGAGCTTGAGTTTTATGAAAACTCAAGAAAAAATTACCGATGCAGTAGATGCACAAGGCAATACCATTACCCCTTCTTATATTCCTAGGCCTACAGATCAACGCATGACCTTTGCTATTTACTTTCAAGACTATTTAAGAAGAAATCCAAAGATACGTATGAACCTAAATTTGGTTTATGGTAGTGGTTTACCTTTTGGTGTACCAGATAAAAATAGGTACAACGATTTAAACAGAATGCCTGCTTATCGCAGGGTAGATATCGGCATTAACCGTGTGCTCATTTCTGAAGACACCAAGGAGAGAGATAATTTCTGGAAACGCAACTTTAAATCGGCTTGGATTGGCCTCGAAGTATTTAACCTATTAGGCGTAAATAACACCATCAGTTATATTTGGATAGAAGACGTAAGTGCCAATAGATACGCGGTTCCCAACTACTTAACCAACCGCAGAATTAACCTGCGCATGCTTCTTAAATTCTAAGCAGAATGAGCAAGAAAGAGAGGTTTTTAAATTGGGGTTTACTGGGCAAAATTTTCTCTTTGGCTTTGCCTTACAAAAGCAAGTTTATTACCGCGGTAATACTCACTATTTCCATGGCTATTTTAGGTCCGCTAAGACCTTACCTTATACAACATACCCTAGATACGTATGTGGTAGATAATGATGCAACAGGCTTACTTTACTTTTGCTTATTCATCTTTTTTCTACTCATTCTTCAATCTGTTATTCAATGGTGGAGTACCATTTTGGCCAACTTTTTAGGACAACAAATCATCTTCGATTTACGCAATAAAGTATATAAACATTTGCTTTCGTTGCGACTCAAATATTTCGACCAAACACCTGTGGGAACGCTTGTAACAAGGAGCATCAGCGATATTGAAACCATAAGTGAAGTGTTTAGCGAAGGTCTTATAAACATTGTGGGCGACATGCTACAAATCATTATTTTGTTGGTGCTCATGTTTGGTACAGATGTAAAATTATCCTTGGTTTGTTTATCAGTTTTGCCATTTTTATTTTACAGCGGCTATCTCTTTAAAGAAAAAATAAAAGGAAGTTTTGAAGATGTGCGCAACCAAGTGGCCAAACTAAACACCTTTGTACAAGAACATTTAAGCGGCATGCAACTGGTTCAAATCTTTAACAGAGAAGCCCAAGAATACAACAATTTTAAAGAGATTAATGCCCAACACCGCGATGCAAATGTCAAGAGTGTTTTTTACTACTCAGTTTTCTTTCCTGTGGTTGAAGTACTCTCTGCCATTGCTATTGGACTCCTTGTGTGGTATGGCTCCAAAGGCGTTATTGCCCACGAAGTAACCATTGGAACCCTGGTGGCATTTATCCTTTACCTCAATTTATTTTTTAGACCCATAAGACAATTAGCAGATAGATTTAACAACTTGCAAATGGGCATGATAGCAGGAGATAGAATCTTTCAACTCATAGAAGATAACTCTCAAGTAGAACCAAGTGGCAATATCGGTCTGAACCAAACCCAAGGCAACATTGAATTCAAAGAAGTATGCTTTAGCTATATACCCGGGCAACCCGTTTTAAACCACATCAACTTTTCGGTTCAGAAAGGCAAAACCACCGCCCTTGTAGGAGCAACAGGCGCGGGAAAATCTTCTATCATCAATTTATTGAGCAGGTTTTATCAAATAGACTCAGGCCAAATATTATTAGATGGTCATAACATAAATGAGTATACCCTCACAAGTTTACGCAGCAAAATTAGCGTGGTCATGCAAGATGTTTTTCTATTCACGGGAAGCATATTAGAAAACATTCAACTCTATGATAGAAGCATCAGCGAAGAAAAAATAATTGCCACCGCAAAGTTATTAGGAGCTCATGAATTTATCATAAAAATGCCCAATGGCTATCACCAAATGGTCACAGAAAGAGGAGCAAATTTATCGGTTGGACAAAGACAACTAATCTCCTTTGTAAGAGCCATGGTGGTTAATCCAGCTATCCTCATTTTAGATGAGGCAACTTCTTCCATCGACCACGAAACAGAAGAAGTAATACAACATGCCATTTTAAAAATGCGGGAAGGCAGAAGCAGCATTGTTATTGCGCACAGACTCTCTACCATTGCCAATGCAGATGAAATTTTGGTGCTCAGTAAAGGACATATTGTAGAACGCGGCACACACGTTCAATTGCTTGAAAACAGCGGGTATTACAGAACCTTATACGACCATCAATTTGCAGATTAATACCATTTCAACCTGCATTGAAAATTATGGTAAAATTGTGAGAGGAATAGCCCACCTCAAAAACTAATATTTTCCTATATTCGCAACACTTAAAATATATACGTATGAACCTATCCGGAAAAACAGTATTAGTAACAGGCGCTTCACGCGGAATTGGCAAAGGAATTGCAACCACACTTGCCAAGGCAGGAGCCAATATTGCTTTCACTTTTGTAAGCTCTGTTGAAAAAGCAAAAATATTTGAAGAGGAATTAAACACCCTAGGCATCAAAGCCAAAGGATATCAAAGCAATGCAGCAGAATTTGCTGAAGCAGAAAAATTAGTGGATGAAATTGTAAAAGAATTTGGAACCCTAGATGTTCTAGTTAACAATGCTGGAATTACCAAAGATACCCTGTTGATGCGCATGAGCGAACAACAATGGGATGATGTATTAGACACCAATTTAAAATCTGCCTTTGCCATGACCAAAGCGGCCATGAAACCTATGATGAAGGCTAAAGCTGGTTCTATCATTAATATTACCTCTATTGTTGGAATAACCGGCAATGCGGGTCAGGCTAACTATGCCGCTTCTAAGGCCGGTATGATAGGCTTAACCAAATCGGTAGCAAAAGAATTAGGCTCAAGAAACATTCGTTGCAATGCCATTGCTCCAGGCTTTATAGAAACAGAAATGACAGAAAGTTTAAGCGAAGAAGTAAGAGCAGAATGGGTAAAAGGCATTCCACTTAAACGTGGTGGTAAACCAGAAGATGTTGCCAATTGTGTTCTCTTTTTAGCAAGCGATGCTTCGGCTTACATTAGCGGACAAACAATCAATGTTTGTGGCGGAATGGTGATGTAATAATCTTAACTTTTTAATGCAATTTAACTCATCGTACCCGGTATTATGGCTACTGGCTAGCGCCTTCTTGGCTGCTGGCTTTAGCTATTTATTGTACCAACACAACCCACTTAAGCTTTCGAAAAAGTGGATGGTATACGGTGTTATGTCGGTTAGGTTTGTAAGCTTGTTTTTCATTTGTTTTCTTTTATTAGAACCCATGTTTAAATGGATTTCTCAACGTAAAGAAAAACCTATTTTAGTGCTTGCAATAGACAATAGCGAGTCTATGGTACAAGCAAAAGATTCTGCTTTTATTAGGCAAGATTTACTTACACAATTAAACAAATTTAAAGAGGGATTAGAAGATCGTTTTCAGGTTGAAACTTATGGATTTGGAGAATCAACACAAAAAAACAAAGAGCTTACTTTTAAGGATAAACTCAGCAATATCAGCGATGCTTTGGTTCAGATAGAAAACGACCATTATAATTTGAACCATGCTGCCACCGTGTTGGTGAGCGATGGTATTTTTAACCAAGGCAGTAACCCCATTTATGCACTCAACAAAAAAAGTGCTCCAGTGTATACCATTGGAGTAGGAGATACTACCCAAAGAAAGGATGCCATCATTAGAAAGGTTGTAGCACCTTCGCAAGTCTACGCCGAAAATGATTTTGAGCTACTGTTAGATTTAAAGGCATTCTATTGCAACAACGAGCAGTTACGGATAGAGTTAAGGGAAGGCGAGAATCTCTTGCATTCAGGGACATTAAATGTGGCTGGCAACAATTATTTTAATACCCAAAAGGTGCTATTAAATAAGGCAACAGAAGGCATACACACCTATGAGATTAGCATTGCTCCTTTAAGCAAGGAGGCGAGTTATAGCAATAACAAAGCCATGGTTCAAGTGAATGTATTGCGCAGTAAACAAAAGATATTATTGCTATTCCTAAATGCGCATCCAGATGTTTCGGCCATACATCATTCGCTTGAGGCCAATGCTAATTATGAAATAAAAAGCAGTGTTCTAGCCGATTATCAATCCAAAGATATAACAGATGCCGCTTTAGTGATTTTGCACCAAATACCGGGCAGCAGGGGCGAAGGAACTAAACTGGCCCAGCAATTAAAACAATTAAACATCCCAGTAATTTATATCACGGGACGACAAAGCGGCCTCAGTTATTTTAACCAAATAAGTCCGGTTAAGGTAATGAGTAACCAACAGAATTTTAATGAATCGCAAGCTTGGGTAAATAGTCAGTTTAACCTATTTACCTTGGATGAGGAAATGCAACAGACCTTGCAAAAATTAAATCCGCTTACCACACCTTATGGCACTTATCAGGTAGCAGCAGATGTACAGGTTTTATTGTACCAACAAATAGGGTATGTTAAAACAAACACCCCACTCATTGCCTTTTCTAATGCGAGTTCACAGCAACAAGGATTCTTATTTGGTGAAGGTTTTTGGAGGTGGCGCTTGCAAGATTATCTCTTAAACAGCAACCAAAAAATTACGCAATCATTGTTGTCTAAAATGGTTCAGTGGACTTCTGGCAAAACAGACAGAAGTAAGTTTAGGGTAAACCCAAGTAAGAAGTTTTATGATGAAATAGAACCTGTTGTTATAGATGCAGAGTTATACAATGATTTGTATGAGCGCATCAATAATGCAGATATTTCTTTTGAATTAAAGAACCCTGAGGGAAAGACTTTCAACTATCAATTTAACAAAACCAATCAGGCCTATCAACTCAATTTAGGCAATCTAAAGCCTGGCACTTATACCTATGAAGCAAAGGTGAATGGCGGTGCAAAAATGGAGCCTAAAAGGGGTAAATTCATGGTAAAATCATTGCAAACAGAAGCATTGCAAACCAGGGCCGATTTTAAAACCTTAAGTGGCATATCAGAGGAAACAGGTGGAGCGTTTTATGCCTCTCAACAATTAGAGGAATTGCAAAAAACCCTGCTTCAAAACAAAGAAATGACCACCGTGGTATATGAACAAGAAACGCTTAAAGAATTGCTGAATCAAAAGTGGTTATTTTTCCTCATCATTTTGCTATTAAGCTTAGAATGGGGAATAAGAAAATGGAATGGTTTTATCTAAACTTTTTCTCCATTCATAAATCGCTCAACCAAACTCTCTAACAACTCAATGCGTTTGCGCCATGAATTGTCAAAGGCATGCTGCATGCGGTCTTTGAGTCGCTCTTGAGGATTTTCAATCAAGGCCAGTTTAATATTTTCAATAAACTCATCGTGGTTATTAGACAAGTATATTAAATGCTTAAATCCCGCAATGTCTTTACTAAAATTGGTAGATACTGTTGGAATTCCAGCAGCCAAATATTCGTTAATCTTTAAAGGATAAATACCCTCTGTAAGGGTATTACATTTATAAGGTATAATGGCAACCTTGGCATACTTTAAATAGGCGGGCAAATCCTCAATTTGCCTCGAACCAATAAAATGTAAATTGGCTATTTGGTTCAGACCGTAACGCTCTAAATCTGCTTTCACAAAGGTGCCTACAAAAACCACCTCATGCGAAGGAAACTCCTTGGTTAATCTCAATACCAATTCATGGTCGAGGCGCAAATCACTGTAGTGACCCGTATAAATAATTACTGGTTTATCCCACTGACCATACTCTGTGGGCATAGGTAAATCTTGGTTAATGGCATTGGCAAACGTATCATAATCTGCCGCATTAGCCAGCAAATGAACGGGCCTTCCACTGGCCGTAGCATGTCGCTCACAAAGCTTGGTAGAGGTACCAATGGCAATATCACATTTCTTGATAGCCTCTGCTTCTGCATTGATGCCATGGCGCGCTATATAAGGCTCCTCGCTAATCTCATCCAAGGATTGATACACACTCGCTAGAGGTTGTAATTTAAATGATTTGGGTATGGCAGGAACCAATACGGGATGGAATGAATTAAAATATAGATAATTCTTTACATCGTAATCCTTAATCACCTGCTTCATGGCCTCATGAACCACAAAATTATTGTATTGGTTTAAGAATTTATACGGCTTACCCTCTGGCAAAAAATTCAATGGTAAAGCAATGCGTGGCGTAACTTGAATAAAAGTAACATCACCAAATTGAATGGAATGGTATCGGTTTGAACCTAATAAAATAGCCTTACGGCGATGCTTAAATTGAGGATAATTCCAATCGTGTTGAATGTCTTTTATGCTAAAGGGCCTATCAAAATAAAACACCCTATTGGTTCTTGCCCATTCTTTTGCCCATGCTACAGATACAGAAGACAAAGTATAATCTGAACGGGTTAAACCAAACATAAATAAATCGTAATCTGGTAAGGCCATATGCTTTTACTATTTAAGCTTTTCTTCTAATAAATGATTGAAGTGCTCTACGCGAATACTCCACTTGTTTTGCTCTGCAACCTTTACCCTATTTATCCTTCTTATTTCATCGTCTTCTATCATGGCCTGCTCAATAAAATTTAAGAAGGTTTGGTAATTAGAAGCCACATAAACAACCTCTGCAAAGCTATCTAAATCTGAACTAAAATGAGTAGTTACCACAGGTTTTCCCATAGCCAAATACTCGTTTAATTTTAAAGGATACACACTCTTATTTAACTCATTACACAAGTAGGGTATAATGGCTACATGCGCACATTTTAAATAAGAAGGTATCGACTCATGTCGCCTATTGCCAAGTAAAATTAGGTTAGAAAACGATTCTAATTTATGCTTTATTAAATCAGATTCTTCATACTTACCTATTACCACCACCAAACAATTGGTATAGGTTTCGCATACCAACTTGAGCAATTGGTAGTCTATACGTATCTCACTTACGTAGCCGCAAAACATAATGACTTTGGTTAAACCAATATTCATCAAATCATAGGGTGGAAGCACATCATTATGATACACCGATTCAAACATTGAATATTCTACCGCATTTGGGAAATAATGCATATTAGCTGCATACCTAAACAGCCTTTTAAATTGATGCTTAGAACTCACCAATATCAAATCTGCTTTTCTAATTGCAAGCCCTTCTGCCTTCTCTCCATGTCGCTTCATGTAATTAGACAAACGTATATCTTGGGCGTTGTAATAAATATTCCCTTTATTCTTAGCACCACGTATATGTAAGTTTGGAAGTACTACAGGATAAAAGTAATTTAAATACACATATTCCTTTATATGGTACTTCTTGGCCATGCGCTTTAAACACAACCTTACTATCCAATTATTGAAGTTATTAAATACATCAAAAAGCAAACCCCTTGGCAAAAAATTAATGGGCAAACTCAAGCCCGGTGTGGCCACAGTAAAACTAGAAAATCCAGTTTGAACTTCTATAAATGGCTTACTTCTAAACAAAATAGCAGGCAGCCTTTTCTGCAAGGAAAAACGATCGTAATCCAAAAATAAGTCCTTAATAGAAAAAGGCCTATCCACAAAAAACACCCGTCTTGTTTTACTCAACTCTTTAGCCAAAGCCACAGAGGGCCCCGCATTGGGCTGATCCCAACGGTTAGCAGAAAATATAATAATGTCGGTATTGCTATTCATTATTTCTGCTCCGTCATCCCTTTATTAAAACAATGTCTACACCTTGCTTCATAAGCATCTGTTTCGCCCAACATAATTAAGGCATCATGGTCACTTTTGCGAAATGAATGGGTAGCTAAATCGCCACAAACCATGCATATGGCATGCACCTTAGTCACATATTCTGCCACTGCCATCAATTGCGGCATCGTACCAAATGGCTTACCCAAATAATCCATATCTAGTCCAGCCACAATTACCCGCATGCCCTGTTCTGCCAAGGTCTCGCACACATAGATTAATTGATCATCAAAAAACTGAGCCTCATCTATGCCTACTACAGTGGCATCATTCGACATCAATAAAATGTTTAATGAACTAGAAACAGGAGTAGACAAAACAGCATTCTCGTTATGAGATACCACCTTACTTTCATCATATCTTACATCAACCGCAGGCTTAAAAATCTCAACCTTCTGGTTGGCAATTTTTGCCCTATTTATTCTCCTAATCAACTCCTCTGTTTTACCAGAAAACATAGACCCACAAATCACCTCAATCCAACCTTTTCTTTGCTGCTGAGAATACCTAGGTTCTATAAACATCTGCTCGGTCATATGTGTTTGCTATACTATGCTAATTGGTCTGTAAATATGCTAAATTGTTGATTAAACTTTATGAAGTTTATTAAAATTTGCATAAATTAATGGTGTAAGATATGAATTCTTTGCAGTTGGTAAGTAAAATTAGGTCAAAAGCCGATGACCTCTCCCAAAATATTTCTGATTTGTTGCAGGCAAATCACAGTTTTAGCTCGCTCGACAAAGCGCTTTTAAGTAAACAATGTCTTGATTTATACGAACTTATTCTTAAACTAAAATCAGAAGCAGAATTGTTAGAGGAAAAACCTCTCGCCAAACAAAATTTTTCATTCCCTACCAAAGAGTCAGCCCCAGAAACTCCAAAAAACTTGCAAGAAACACCCAATTTCTACCAAGAAATTCCAGTGAAGCCAACTCCTCCCCCAATTGTTGAGGAGTCTTTGGTTCAAACCAACAATTTTCAAGAGGTGCTCAATTGGGCAGATTCCAAAGAAGAATCACTCGATCAAATTTCGCAAAAAGTCGACTTTATTGAACCCAAAATAGAAGAGAAAATAGAGCCAAAAATTGAAGCAAAATTAGAAGCAAAAATCGAACAAAAAATCGATCTCAAGCCAGAGCCAAAATTAGAGCCAAGCATTCTGTCTGAACCAATCACACATGAAGTAAATCCAATTAGCGAAGCAAACCTTCATAAGGCCATAGAAAACAAACGCATTCAATATACTGTAATGCCATCTATTGAAGAACCTAAGGCTGTTCCCTTGCACGAAACCTTCACCTCAAAGCCGCTTAGCTACAACGAAAAAATAGCCCAAACCAACCCTCCTGTAAGCATTCCGCTTGCAGAAAAAACAATCGAAGCGCCTATAGACAACATCAAGTCGGCCATCAATCTTAACAAGAAAATCGCTTTCGTGAACGAGCTGTTCAAAGAAAATGTGGTAGAATATGCAAAGGCCATCGAGCGTCTTAATCAAGCAACAGACCGCAACGATGCTTTCCGCATTCACAACGAACTCAAACACCTCCACAATTGGGATAATAACAACGAATTGGTAATGGATTTAGAGCGACTTATCAAAAGAAGATTCGCCTAAAACTAATCTTCTATTTTCTTCTCAAAAATCTTCACCAATAACTCATCCAACTTCTTTATATCAACAGGCAAATTGGGGTCGCTCGGATCCCATTTCCACTCCTGCAAATCAATGCCATTGCGCAAGCGAATAAAGTGGGTAGTCTCCCCTATTTTATACATAGTGCTATTGCTCTGCTTCAACTGATCAACCGTAGAATAAATAAACTCAGCATCCTTCTCTTTTACCTTCTTGTACTCAGTATACCGCGTAGAAATAGTACTCTTCTGAAACAACTGTCCATTCTCCGCCAAAATATATGTATTGGTACCACCCGTCTTCTGGTTCATATACCCAAACTCAATGCGCAAATCGGGTATACTCTCTCTGGTGTACTTCTTAGAACTACATGCCATTACAACCAAACTAAGCAGCAAAAGCTTTACTATATTTCTTCTCATTTATAAAAACTATTAATTGTTCCGAACCAATATATTTTCGCTATTCATCCCCTTCTCATTCAATACCTGCAGCCTATACAAACCTTCAGCCAAATTGCCCAACTCTACCCTACTAGCATTGCTGCCTTTACCTGCCAACACCATCCTACCATTTAAGTCAATCATTTCATACGTAAATTCACCCTTCAATTCAATGTTTAAAAATCCCTTACTCGGGTTAGGATAAACCTTCATCTCATTGAATAAAACCTCCTCTATTGCATTCACATTGTTCACACGCACCATATACGTTTTGCTCGTTCCATCTTGCGCCTTCACCACATATTGCTTAGGAGTAGTTGCAGCATTGCTAAAATTATTTGCCGTAACACCACTCACTTGCGTGGTAGTATCCACCTTCACCGTAGTAAAAGCACTCACACTAAAAGTAGCAACCAATTTACTCAAATCACTCGTAGTACTCCATGGAATATCCACCGTAATATTGGTTCCATTAATCACCCCAACAACTGGCGGATTTAAAGCAGGAAACGCAAAGGCTGTGATGTCTTTTCCATTACTGCTCAAATTACGTGTTCCAGTTGAGTACCATGTGCCCCAATACGCATCTGGAACCAAGACCGCAGAATTATCTAAACCCTTAATTTTATTAGCATCCAAACCCACAACAGCCAACCACTTTTGCCCCTGCGATGTCAACACATCATAAATAACTTTATCATCCAATTTGCTGTAATTTGGATAACTCACTTGATCATTTAAAGCAATAATATCATCCACATTGCTATTGATATTCTTTCCAATAATGGCATACTTATTAGATACCACATCTATATAATCAAAGGCCAAAATATAAGGCGAGTTCTTAGAAAAACTCGGATTCCCAATGTTCACATCACTCGGCAATTGCGTATACAACTTCTCAATCTTCCCATTCCCGTAGGTGTTCGCAGCCTTGTTCCAAACTTGCATCATTCCAATATCCCAAAAATCTAAATCGGCACCACCTGCATTATCCACCACATTGCGCGCATCATACACCACACGCTCTCCGGTATAATCAAACTCCAAAGCATCTGCATACAACACACTCCCTGTGCTCACACCCGTTGTGTAAGTAGGGTTATACAACTTAAACTCTTGCCATGCCTGAACCAAAAAATCATACACATATATTGCAGAATCAACACTCGTTGTAATAGCCGCAATGCGCTTACCATCTTTCGAAATAGCCACATTATCCCATATCGCTTCACTCGAAATCACCGTCTCATTCACACTACTCCCCAAGGTAATTTTATATATTTTACTGTCCGAACCAACAAATACTGCAACAGATCCGTCATCAGTCACACTTGGCCTTCTCTTCATCGACCTGGTACTTTTGGCAACATAATTGGTAGCCGTGGTGCTCGATTGATACAAGGTGGTTGGATCAATCAATGATGCATCGTAAGATAAAATATAATCCTGACCCGGATTCACTTGCAAATCAATGGCACTATTGGTGCCGCCACCACCGCCACCACCACCGCCGCCACCCGGATCGGTAGCATAAATACCCACCGCATTAAATGCCGTTTTTGCAGCATTGTACTCAGCAGAATTATCTCCATGTAAATCTATACACGACTGTACCACCGCAATGCGCAAATCAACAAACTTTGAGGTCTTGGTAAGGTATTTCGATAATGCCCTGTAAAACACTTTTTCGGCCTTCTCTTTTCCTACAGAGGTAGCAAATTTATAAAATGCCCAATTGGGTATTCCACTGTTAATATGCACGCCTCCATTGTCTTCAGAGCCTGTATAATACTCGCCCATTACCCTAGGCTGATAGCCATTATCATTCAAACTATTGCCGCCATTATGCGGGTCTACTAAACTGCGTAATGCCCCACTCGGAAAATACTGTGTCTTTACCACATCATCTCCCAACAACCAATCATCCCTATCCATCATACAACCAAACACATCGGCCATAGATTCATTAATGGCACCACTCTGACCCTGATACTCTAAGTTAGCAGTGTTCTGCACCACACCATGCGTCATCTCATGTCCTGCCACATCTAAACTACCTGCTAAAGGCTTAAATGCAACTTTCCCATTTCCATAACACATCATCTCACCTGTCCAAAAAGCATTGTCCATGCCTTGTCCATTTTGCTCACTTACATTAATCACAGATATGATAGTTCCACCTGTTCCATTAATAGAATTGCGGTTATGGGTAGTTTTAAAATAATCAAATGCCAAACCCGCATTGTAATGAGCAGATACGCCCGTTGCTGGCCAATTGCTATTGGTGGTTGAACTTATCTGCACAATAGATTCCACATAGGTATTCTGTGCGTTGATGGTCCAAACCGCTCCCACTGGATCATCTGGCAAATCTGAGGCCGATAAATTAAACATTGACTTAGTTCCATCTATCATATAGGTTTTACCACTTTTCTCATAGGTTTGTATGGTTCGTGAAACCCCATTCAAATCTGTGGAATTAGCAGATTTTGGACCGTCTGCGGTACATGCTTGGTTATAGGCATTTTCAATGGCCCCCGTTTCTGCATTTACAAAGCAACGCCAAGTAGACAGTACATTGGGTTTGCAATCTATTAACCAACAAATCTTATTCTCCCCATTTACAGGGTAAATAATCTTCTTAGATTTAGCACCAGCATACTGTGTAAGTTTTATTTGAGCAGAACTTAAATCCTCCCATTGTGTATGCTTCTTCAAATAATTAACAGCAATACCCAAGGCAGCAGTTTGGCCAATAAGCTCTTTATTCACGAGCTCTTTTTCTGCATAAAATTTTCCATTCAAAAACTGCACACTTCCTTTTTCATGCAGCACCATTTCTCCACCCCAAACTTCCATGCCCTCATACAATTGGATAAAGCGGGTATGCTGCATTCCTATCTCATCGGTAAGAGATTCTTTCACCATAAATGAACCTTCAACCTGTTTAAGTCCTATTACCTCTTGCACTTCTGCCAATGCCAAAGCTACCTTTTGAGAAGCTTGCAAAGCCGTTTTTGGTAATGCACTTGTTTTGGGCAAATGATAATAACCTAAGTCTCCTTTTTCTGCATTTTTAAACGTGCTTAAAGGCTTTAATACCTGCGCATTTTCTGTATGTTGAAGGAGAACACCTTTGATAGGTGCCAATGAGTTCTTTGGCTTGTTAACCTCAACTAACTTCTGGCTTGGCTTGCCTGGGACAGCCTTTTGTGCATAGGTAGGTATAGAAAGCAATAGCATGCTTCCAATAAATAAATGCTTAAATCTAAATGTATACATAAGAATTTTCTATTTGCTTTGAACTGCTTTTAATAATAATTGATTGAGAGGCGATAGGTCGTTTGGTACAGACTTTATACCACTTGTTGGCCATTGCCAATTCATAAAAATGGTGTCATGGGTATAATTGATAAAATTGGTCATATTACCAAGCTTATTCTCTTTTATTCCGCTTTTATAAAGCTTATCGGCCTCTGCAAAAATCAATTTTGTTTGCTTCCTTTTTAGTCTTTTCTGCTCTGCAGTATCTAATCCAGAAATATAAAATACCTGCCCATTTTCAAACAGCTCAAACCTTTGCTGTGCACCGGTAAAACCTCCGTTGTTCCCAAAAGAAATTCTATCCTTTGGCCATTGTCCAGGTTTCACCTTTTGGCCTCGGCAAGCCATCAATAATCCCAAAATAAAAATCAATCCAATTTTATGCATGTATCAAAATCAATAAGAAACAAATATAATACCAAAACAGAAGCTGCCTAAATAAAAAAAGTCCGCCAAATCAATGGCGGACTTTTTTTTATCATCTCAGAAAGATTTAATCTCTCAACAAAGTAATGGTTCCCCTTACGGTTTGCTCACTTTGTGTTCTTAGTTTGTACTTAAACACATAATAGTAAGTTCCCTCAGGATTCTCAGCACCGGTATTGTTTGTTTTACCATTCCACATCACATTAGGGTCGGTACTTTCAAATACCAATCCTCCCCAACGATTCCAAATCTTCAACTCATAAAGTTCCTCACCCATGATTTTGATTTTGAATACGTCGTTCACACCATCTCCATTAGGAGAGAACACATTTGGCATCGAAATGTCTGTTTGGAATGAATTAGATATCATCTTACAAGCAGAATCATAGCAATTCTCTAAACCATCTGTCATAGCCCAAACACATACCATAAAGTTACCTGTATCGTTGCCTAAATCTACCACACCTAAGTTGAAATAAGGATCTTGGTTATTAGGAACAACTACCTCAGTTCTTAGGCTACCATCTTCGTTAAATATTCTCCAGATATAACTCGAGGCTAAAGTACTATCACTCTTATTCCAAATATTGTACTTAGGCAAACCTATGCTATCAATACTCAAATCAGCTTTGGCTTTTAAGGCCTCAACCAATACCGTATCTCTGCTTTCGCAAGGCGGAGTATTAGGTATAAACCTGGTACTATGCATCACTAAATTATACTTACCTGCCTGATAAAACACATATTTAAACATTGAATCCTGGTCAAAATTGGTCTTAAATGCAGTATCTGCTATAGTAGTGAAGTCTTCGTTAAAGGCATACATCCTAAACTTAGTAATGGTATCTCTATCAGATTCATTATTCACTTTAAATACCTCCCCAACGCAGACTTTGTTCTTATCAGTGGTCATTTCTACATGATACGGATTCTTCACAAAAATCTTAATTGGCTTCTCAGCTCCATTAATGGTATCTGGTAAGATAATAGGCGGACAAGTAGAAAGTACTGGAGGGTTCATATCGTAACCTACTGCAGTTACATAGTAAACTCCTTCTACATCGTAAGTGATAGAAACGGTATCAGGGTTAGAAGTAGAAATGGTATTCCAACCTCCATCTGCTCTACCCGAACGAATCAAGGTTGAACCTGTTGCAGCAACACCACCCGAGTCATTTGGATAACTTACCACCTTAATGGTATAAGGAACGCAACCCAAAGTATCAGAGATTAACTTAATTCTTGGTCGCGGACCAGAGATAAAGATATCTTGTCTGGTGGTATCGTAACATCCTTGTTCTGTTTGAACAACTTCCATTACATTGTACCAACCATTCTTGCGGTAAGGATAGTAAGGATCTAATAAAACTGATTTGTAATCATCTTTTCCATATCCGATATCACCAAACCACCATCTGCGTTCTACAATTTTATCACATGGTAAGCCTAAAGTACCTACGCAACCATCAATAATATAAGATGAGTCGTAGAAAATAGTAGGGTCGCTACAAGCAAAGATACCTTTGCTCTTAAATTTAGCCACTGGCTCTATTACCTCTTGCTCCATAATACAGGTATCAAAATAACCAACGGTATCTCTT
This sequence comes from Bacteroidia bacterium, assembly GCA_044370475.1. Classification (GTDB taxonomy): domain Bacteria; phylum Bacteroidota; class Bacteroidia; order UKL13-3; family UKL13-3; genus B1. The sequence goes on along the minus strand of JBILVK010000023.1, from coordinate 16,459 downwards.
GTAATCATTGAGATATAATAGTGACCCGGTTTGCTAAAAGTATGAGTTGGGTTCTTGCCATGTGCATCAATTACACCATCAGATTCAAAATCCCAATAAATACGCTCATAGAAATTGGTATCTATTTTAATACAGAAGTTCAACACATTAGGAGCCGTTCCTTGCTGTAAGAATTGCCATCCAAATGGACAAGAATTACCCAAAGTAGAATAAACCTTTGTTATGTTTGGCATGGTCTTAATGGTATCTATTGGATAGCCCATCATTCCTATACCATGCATATCAATAAACCTCAATAATTCTTCTTCACCTATATCTAATGGTCTAGAAGGATTATACCTACCTCCCGATTTTGGATACCAATAACGAATAGAGTCCACAAAATTAACCGTTTGCCCTACGCATAATATACCATCAGATAAGGTACTTCCTTCTTTCATGTAAAAAGTATCCATTACGCCAATAACAATTCTACGCAACACATTGAACTCACATTTAGTTACAGATACCACTTTATGTGCAACTGGTGTTATGTCGTTGGCCTTAATTGGTGAACCTGGTCCAGCCAAACGTTCCATAGACGAAACCTTAAATTGATGCCTCACTGGATGTAAAAAGAAGGCAGTATCAATCATAGTATTCACCACGCGAATATCAATTGGCGGATATTGGTGCAATGGATCATCACACTGCCAAATGGTATCATATCTTACATTTTTGTATACATTTACTCCCACAGGATAAGGAATAGATTTGCTAAGTAAGGTCCAAGGGAAAGTATTCATATCAAACTCATAACGCTCACGTTTCACTGGATACCTATTCTTTTCAAAGAAAGCGTAAACCCCAGGATTGCCTATTGGGTCGAGCACTACATTGGTATCATTTTTATTGTAGTAGAATGAGTCAACAGTTAAAACTCCATCTGCCCAATCCCAAACATCTGCCAACAAGAAATCTTGTTGTTTTAAGAATGGCTCAAATTCAATGATATCACCTTTTCCATACAACCTACTCCATGGCTCACCATATCCACCATTAGGTAAATATAATACAGGTGGGGTACCTGTTGTAGCTTGCATAAATACTGTTGCAGTATCGTAAGTATAATCTTGACTTGGCAATCTGCTTGGATTACCATATTGAGGATAACCTCCTACCTTGCGGTATGTAAAGCTACCATCCAAAGTAATAAACTGGAAGAAATTATGGAACCAAACCGTATCAGATAAACAAGCTGGTATGGTACATGGTGGATTGGCATTAGGATTTAAACATCCTGAACCAATAATTAAACCAACAGTTGCATAACCACTTTTTCTATCATAAGGGGCATTGGTATATGGCCAAGGGCCATCTCCTTGATAGTGCGTCCAGTTTTCAGCACCATTTGGATCTGTCCATGGTCCACCTGGATTAAAATCAAAATTAATTCTATTAAAGAATGGAGGCCATTGGTTTCCACCTGGAGTAGTAGCTGTCTTCGTAATAGGTGAAGTTCCATCCCATGACACAAATCCATCTAACTGACAAGGCAAACCATCGTTTCTATCTGCAATTGAATCATAGTTCAATAACACAAAACTACGCTTACCGCAATCTGGATAGGTTCCAGGATAAATTGTACCATCACTACCTGTTCCTGCATTAAATAAGAACCTTGCTGTTCCTAGTCCACCATTATCTGGTCTGCCTGGACACTCTAAACCTTTTTTACCCAATCCATAAGGGTCAATTCCTACCAATGGCAATTGCACATTATCAGTTTTACCGCAATCAAACCAATCAACATGCTTCTCATCTACCTTAAACCATATATGTTTCACTCCGGTTGTAGCATCTTTGTGTATTGGATAAGGTTTAAAATTGTACCAAAGTACTTCATGACATGAATCTACCCTAAAGGTAGCATTGCCACCACCACCTACGATGGTTACAATATCTCCCTTTCTGTAGCCCATACCCGGACTATTAACCCTAACATCTGTAACAATACCGCCAACAGAGGTTACACCTACACGTAATCCGTTTCCAGAACCACCTGTAGTAGTAAACATAGTACCCAAAGCTGGGTATCCAGTTCCACCATTTACTACCCTTACTCCATATGCTGCAGAATCTATTGATTTTGGAGTGCTGGTATAATTAAAGGTATCTATTTGATGTACCACTGAGAATCCTGGAGCAGCATTCATTGGAGTATCTGTATTTTGGGTAATAATGATATTACCACCTACCATATCAATGCGCTGCAAGGTCTTATAAGCATCTGCAGATTGGTTATTAAAACTATCCTTTGATTCTAAGGTAACAGTATAACATCTAGCAATGGATCTATCAAAGAAGTATTCATATAAAGTCTTATTCGAACCAGGCAATTTCATATTTCCTTTATACAAGGCCCTATTGGTTCCATCAGGTAAAATATCATTAATTGGTGGCACCAAGAAATTATTTGAGTCAACCCTAGTTCCTTGCGGAATGGTTCTATCCCAATACCCCTTAGCATTTGCAAATGGATCTGGAATTGGGTTATTAATGGTAATTGGTCGGTTTGGTGTAAAATCTGCCGGCCACATTTTTATCAAAGTATCTATCCTTGATGGCGAAGAGCCTGCAGAGAACAAAGGCTTACCCCACAAAGCTGTATCTGCAACAGGTACCAATTTCTTTCCGTTTGGTGTAACTTGTCCAGGATCCTTAGTCCAACCAGTAGCAGATGAATCATAAGGTGGAAAATCATGTCCATGGTAATACCACCTGAAAATATTCGACCATTTTTCGTACTGGTGAATTGGCAAGGTATCATGAGAGAAATTACAATTTACCCTACCTGGATAAACTACACCTCCTGTAATAAACCTACCCAAAGTACGGTTAAACATATCATTGGCAGTTGTATAAGGCTCCATACCTGCTCTAAATGCACTTGGGTCTGGCACCGAATAAGAAGTACACCTTGGTGCAACTTGGTCTGCAAAATCCCACTTAATATATAGGTTGTTTGATTGATAAGCCAAAGAGGTATTAACAAATTCTATTGGCAAATCTGGTCCACATTGCATAGACAATAATGGATTAATTTTAATTGGCGTATTTGGATCTTCAATACGTGTTTGCGGACCCATAATATTAATACCATAACCACGTAACTTAGATTTTGGTATTTTGATGTTTATAGAATTTACATCGTCTGTAAAAAACTTATAATATAGCGCTATGCTATCACGTGGTGCAGAGTAGCTGCCAAAGTTAATTTTCTCATAACGTTCAACACCTCCTGGTCCCCCAGCAATTAAATCAATATAAGGTGCACCCACTAAAGGCGAATTGCTAATTCTAAATGAACTCGCATCTATTACCTGAACATAATATTCAGAGCAATAACTTAAGCCAACCACATTAGCTATGTTGGTAAATACAATTACATCTCCATTGTTTAAACCATGCCCAGCAAAATTAAATTTATCATTGGCTACATCAGTAAATGCAACTGTGGTATTAGGTCCTCTTCCATGGGCAATAAAACGGTAAGGAGAAATACAATCATTATTCCTAAAAAAGTAACCATTAATGGTATTAATATTAGGGTTCACCCTTGGTGCAGGTACATATTGAGAATCGCTTAACTGAGCTGTATCTATGCGCGACCAAAAGTTAATGGTTTTTATGGGTTGCCCCGGACATAATACAAGCAACTGCGGGAAAAAATGCCCCATGCCTTTGTATTTGTAACAAGGTGTAGTTTCATCTGGCTTAACGTCAGATCCTGGAGGAGCTGCATTAGGGTCGTTAAAAAGCCATACCAAGCGTATCTGAGTGTTTATGCCCTGAAGTGGCTCCGTATTATATAAACATATTTCTCCTTCTTTCAGGTTCTGAAAACACACACTATCTGCAATGGTATCATTGGAATTAGCCCTTCTGCTTCTAATATCATATTTTAATACAATGTTCTCTGGCAATTGGTTTCCAGAATTAGAAAAGGTAAAAGTATCAGTACAATTGTAGCGCTTATGACGTACAATCAACTTAGGATTGAATACCCCATTTTTAGTGTACTTATAAGTAAATAAAGCCCAACGGTTGGTAGTATGCGTTACAGGCAAGCCTGTATTCACCTCCTGAGGCAATATTGGATTAGAGGAACGCCAAATACTATCATCGTCATAATCCCAAATAAACCACAATAAATCTGAAGGAGAAACCGGCGTTTGATTCACAAAAATATAAGGTGTGGTATCGCATCTTGGTGTACCACTCACAGAGAAACGTGGGTTAATATTTGGTCCCACAAAAACCGTTTGGAAATAAGTAGTCTTACACCCACCAATGTCTGTAGTTGTCATTGCAACGTTAAACTTATTGGTTTGTGTAAATTTATGGCAAATAGTTTGACCTGGCGTTACCAAGTCACTATCTCCATCTCCATAAGATAATAACAACAAGCTTAATGGCAAACTAGGCGGTGCAGCCATGTTAGTTAAATCCTTAAAGCAATAATAATTGTACTTAAAACACTGCGAATCCTGCGATAGCAGTGAGAAATTGGCCAAAGGCTTGTTATAAACTGTGTCCCAATAAGACGAAGTTATTGGCGACCTGTTTTTAAACAAAGCAGTCACTTTAACATTGTAAATACCCGCATTTGCATACTGGTAGGTGCGCGTGTTAGTAACAGGAACTCCTGTAGTATTTAAGTTCACCGCTCCATCACCCCATTCAAAGCGAAAGGAGTCTACATCGTTCACATTTACACCTGCTAAATAAGCAGTAACTTGAACGGGACTACCCAAACATACAACTCGTGGCAGTACATCCAGCGACATGGATTGCGAATAGGCATTCGTCACGCTTAACCATGCTACCAGCATGACAACCAGTTTAGTAAATAATCGTTTCATCATATATTTATTTTATCTATTTCCTTAATTTTAATTTCGCTAACCTACAATTTTTTTTTATAAAATGCCAATCTCATCGCAAGAGGTTGATAATCCCTCGCTTCACTTTTATTTTATCTAATTTATCAAGTTGATATTCAATTACATAAGAATAAGAGCCTACTTCACAATCCACACCCGTCTTATAATTTGCACCATTCCAATATTTATCGGTCTGATCCGACTCATACACCAACACACCTTTTCTATCATACACCAGCAATCTGTAAAATGCCGCTTTCTCCATTCTTATCTCCCAAAAATCATTTTTTCCATCCCCATTGGGCGAAAACGAATTGCCAAATACTGGTTCATTCAAGCTAGCTCCATCACCTTCTCCCAACTTAGCTTCCCCTTCGGCTTTATCTCCTAATACCGTTGCTGGCTCTGCCTCTCCATGAGCTTCTTCTATACTTCCCTTATGTCCTAAGCTTGCATTCTCTTGCTTGTCTTTAGCAGGCAAACTTGCCTCATTCGATTTGCTTCCGCTACCTAAATTTGCCTCTTGTGCAGGCAGCTCATCCTTGCCCTTGCTTGTTGGCTTCCACGCCATAATAGGTTCTTCGTGCTTCAATGGAGCTGTTGCAACCGGTGCTACTTTCTCTCCTTTGGCCTTTGAGTCAAGCTTAGCCACAGGCTTTTCTACTTCCACTTTCACTTCAGCTGTGCTTGGTTCAGACCGAGGGGTATTGCTTGCTTCACTGCTAGAAGATGCGGGGCTATACATCTCTTTTGGAGCATCTTGTACCCAAGTAAAAACGCCAATTCCTAGACCTACTCCAACTACAGCAACCACAAGTTTTGTAGCTATGCTAAGGCCTTGAATGCTTTGCCAAATGCCAGTAGTTGCTTGCCCACCTGCGCCAGAACCTAAGCCCTCTCCTTGCGCATTTGGCACCGTGCCATTGGCCAACTGCTGCGAGATTGCATCCCAAGCATCTGGCGGGGCTGGCGGATTAAAATCCGAAAGACCTTGCTTAATGATTTTATCTATGTTTTCTATCTCTTTCAAAATCTACTTTTTTTCTTTTTGTAATTGTTCCCATGTCTGGATGAAAATGGCCCTTGCCCTAGATAGCTGACTCTTAGACGTGCCTTCGCTAATTCCTAAGATCTCAGCAATTTCGGCATGATTATATCCTTCTATCACGTACATATTTAATACCGTTCTGTATCCAGGCGCCATTTGATTAAGTAAGTGCAAAATCTCTTTTTGGGTAATTTGCTCCAAAGCCACAGATTTTACAGATACCGAATAGGCTTCATCTACATCACTTTGTTGCTGGTAAACCTTGTTTACGCGGTAATGCTCCAAAGCGGTATTGATAAATATACGTTTCATCCATCCTTCCAAAGAACCTTTGCCTGTGTACTGATCCAATTTGCTAAAAACTTTTACAAATCCATCTTGTAAAATGTCTTTGGCGTCTTCCTTGGCATTGCTATAACGCAAACAAACAGCATACATGGTACTGCTAAAGTGCTGGTAAAATGCCTTCTGGGCCTTTACCTCCCTTCTTAAACATCCTTCGAATATTTCCTCATCTATTGGCTTGTTCAATTTCACAGTTATTATAGGAGATGAATTCATTTGCTAGAAGGTTGCAATGCTCTGAAATTTTTTCTTAATTATTCGTTAATCGCATGTAAAAAAGCAATTTTATAAAATAAGCCGTAATTTAGTAGCATCAATGCAAAGGCTAAAACACCTTATTATTTACCTATTCATTTTGTTGGCTTGCTCAAACCTAACAAGGGCTCAAGAGCTGCAAGGTCCAGCAAATAATGACCTCTTCGAGTTTATTGAGAACAAAGGTCAGTGGCATCCTAGCATTTTTTTTAGGTGTCGCCAACATGCCCTAGATTTACAAGTTGGCCAAGATTTTTTGTCGTATTATTTTTTCGATGAAAGTCAATTATCACGCCTACACCAGCATGCCAACATCAAATCCTCACCCCTACCTGCCGATACCCTGATAAACATGTATGCGCTGAGCTTCCATTTTGTGAATGCCCTCAAGGGTTCGCCGCAAATAAAGGAGGCCAAATCTCATTACTATAATTTCTTTATTGGCAATGTGCCAGAGAACTGGGCCCATGGCGCAAAGGCATCAAATCATGTTGGTATTAAAAACCTTTACCAAGGCATAGACCTTTGGGTAAATGCGCAACACAATCAATTAAAATATGAATACTGGCTAAAGCCCAAAGCCAACTTAGCCGATATCAAAATCAATATTCAGGGTGCCAAGCAGGTATACCTTGAGTATGGAGATTTGTTTATCCATACACCCAAAGGAATATTAAAAGAACAACGCCCTTATGCCTACCAAATAATCAATGGCATTCAAAAGCAAGTTCAGGTGGCTTTTACGCTTGATGGCAATCAACTTGGCTTTAGTGCTTTAGAGTCTTACAACAGCGATTATCCGCTTATCGTAGACCCTCAAATTGTATTTCTTACTTACTCTGGCTCCACAGCAGATAATTTTGGCTGCTCTGCCACTCCGGGCGAAAATGGAACTTTATACGCGGCTGGTGTTACTACCTATCCCACCACACCAAGTGGCAAATACCCCGTAACGGCAGGTGCCTTTCAAATGAATTTTGCAGGCGGTGGCATTTCAGAAGGCGAAGTATTGGGTCAAGTTTTCCCCTGCGATATTACCTACAGTAAATACAGCCCAGATGGCCGCAGCTTGCTCTACGCAACCTATATAGGTGGTAATAACAACGAGGTTCCACATACCCTATATGTAGACGATAGTGCCAACTTATTCATCATGGGAAATACCTATTCTAACAATTTTCCTGTGAGCCAAAATGCCTATGATACTTCGCACAATGGCCGGCACGATATCATTGTCTGTAAGTTCAATAAAGATGGGCAACTCATGGGCTCAACCTATCTTGGTGGTGCAGATAATGATGGAATCAACTACAACACCATCACCCGCTATTTTTTTGCAGATAGCTACCGCGGCGATATTATTTCGGATAGTTTGGGCAATTTATACGTAGCTTCTTTTACGCAATCTATCAACTTCCCAACTACTGCCAATGCCATACAAAGCTCGCTGCAAGGTACGCAAGATGGTGCCATTTTTAAATTAAGTCCCGACCTCAAAACGCTGATATGGAGTACCTATTTAGGAGGCAATCAAACAGATGCATTTTATAGCATCGACTTAGACAATAGTGGCAATATATTTCTTTCGGGCGGCACCAATAGCACAAATTTTAAAGGCACTACGGGCTGTCTGAACCAAAGCTTCTTAGGCGGGGTAGCGGATGGCATCATTGTGGAAATAGACAATAATGGCCAAAACATCATAAGGGCTACCTATTTTGGAACTACAGAGTACGACCAGGTAATTTCGCTCGACCGCGACCCTGAGAATCGGATTTATGTGGTGGGGCAAAGCAAGGGCAAAATACCTGTGAGCCCCAATGTATACAGTAATCCCAACTCACATCAGTTTCTGGCTTGCCTCACCCCAGATTTAAAAACTACTTTGTGGTCAACGGTGTTTGGTTCAGGCCGAAACCAAATTGACCTTACCATAAATGCATTTCTGGTAGACGATTGTAAAAGAATATACGTGAGCAGTTGGGGCGGATCAACGGCCATCAAGTTAGACCAAACCCCCTCCTCCACCAACGGCATTCCTGTTACGCCCGACGCCTTTCAAACCAGCACAGATGGCAGCGATTTCTACCTCATGTTGCTCAATAAAAATGCCAGTCATATGTTGTATGCTACCTATGTGGGTGGCGATAATTCCAGCAACAGCGGCGACCATGTTGATGGGGGTACGAGCAGGTTCGATAAAAGCGGCATTGTTTACCAAAGCATGTGTGCCAGTTGTCCTAATGGTACTGTGTCATTTTCCGACCTTAAAACCACGCCCAGCGATGTGTATGCCCCGGTGAATATTAGTCCGCGTTGCAGCAATGCTGCCCTAAAGTTTGATTTTAGAATAGACCAAGCGGCCTTTATCTGGAAAGCAGATACTTGCTCATCTACTTTTACTTTTGAAAACAAGACCATTAATGCCTCCAACTTCTTTTGGACCTTCCCCGACGGCGATTCTAGCTTTGAGGAAAACCCAATTAAGCAATTGGCTAAACCATACTACAATAAGCCCATTCGCTTAATTGTAGAATACGGCACCAATTGCGCAGACACCGCTTATGGCGAAGTAAACCTGCCCGATTCCATCGATAACCTTAAATTCCCCAATGTGTTTACGCCCAATGGAGATGGCAAAAACGACTATTTCAAAATTGAAGGGGTATACGAGCAGTGCAACGAAACCAGCATATTCATCTACAACCGCTGGGGTCAATTATACTTTGAAGACCACGTAACCTACTTTAAGTGGGATGGCAAAAATCCCCAAGGCGCAGAAGCCCCCGAGGGCATCTACTACTACCTTTTCAAAACCAAACGAACCTCCACCGGCGCCGAACAAGAACTCCACGGCACCCTAACTTTAATTCGATAAAGAAAGTCCATAGATCATGGACCATAGACCATAGTACCTTTGCGCTTGTTAGCCACAGATTCACAGATTTTTTTATATCCTGCCAATACAATTTAGGTATTCCTTCCAACCCAATAAATTCCCCGCAGGTTTATTCTATTGAAAGAAATTCTATTTCTCGAAAAAATCAAAAAGATAAATCTGCGAAATCTATTTCAAATAAACGCTGTTCCGCGAAATCTGCGTGAAACCACCAAACTAAAGACTAAAGACTCAGCCTACGCTAAAGCTTCGGCTGACAAAGCAAAGACCACCCCCGCCAGAAGCCAGGAGCCAGATGCCAGCAGCTTTAAACTAAAAGCAAAAAAAGGCATGAAACTTGAGTTTAAACGAGGCTAAATAAACCCCAAAAACTCAAATTTCATGCCTTAACTATTTTCAAAAACTATGGTCTAAGGTCCATGGACTATCGACTACTTCTTACCCTTCTTAGTCATCTCACCTACGCGATCCATTACACAACGGAATCCAATGGTTGCAGTTGCTTGATCTTGGTCTAAGTACCTACGAGTACCCGGACTTAACCAATAAGCTCTATCAGCCCAGCTACCACCTTTGTAAACGCGCGCTGCATTATCAATTAAAGAAGTTGCGCCATACTCATATTTTTGCTCAATATCTGTATACACCAACTCATCCTTGAAACCAATATTATCAGCCTTTTTGTAATTTCTACGCTTAGCGTTATCTTCTTCTGTTACGTCGATATAAATCATACGACCTAAACTGTCTTTCTCAGAGATAAAACCATCGGCATCTGTTTTGTATTTCTTGTAGTTGTTACCACGATGCGGGTTAAAGCCAGTCATATCTTCCAATGACAATGGACGATAAACATCGTTTGTCCACTCGCTTACATTACCACCCATATGGTACAAACCAAAGTCATTCGGTAAAAACTTACCATCTTTCACTAAAGTAGTATATAAAGCACCATCGTTTAAGTTACCAGCAACACCTGCTCCATCACCTCTACCACGGGTATAGTTAGCATACATTCTACCACGCGTTTTCTCTGTATCACCTCTACGCAAGGTTAAACCATTCCAAGGATAGATGCGCTTTACATCAATGTTTTCGTTGTAACCAGCAGATTTAAATGCACCTGCTGCATATTCCCACTCAGCTTCTGTTGGTAGGCGGTAGCTTGGTAACAAAATACCATCTTCCATACGTACCTGACGAGTTTTTCCACCTGGAGAATAATCACGTAATTCTTTCTTTACACTTGGAGTATATAATCCCAATAAGTAAGCTTCAGTGTTAAAGTTTTGATCACCAGTTTGCTTTTGGATATCCAAATTAACGAATCCTTCGCGCACCATAATCATTTCGTTTACACGGTCTGTACGCCATTTGCAATACTCTGCAGCCTGAACCCAGCTCACACCCACTGTTGGGTAGTCTCTGTAGGCAGGGTGACGTAAATAATACAACACGTAAGGCTCGTTGTATGATAACTTATCACGCCATACCAAAGTATCTGGCAATGCTTTTGTGAATACAATTGGATTGTCTGCATGCTGACGCATTAACCAATGTAAATATTCCAAGTAATGGAAATTGGTTACCTCAGTTTCATCCATGTAGAAGCTGCTCACAGAAATTCTGCGCTTAAAGTTGTTGTGATCATAGGTAAGATCTGTCTCAGAAGAACCCATGGTAAAGGAACCTCCCTCAACAAATACTAAGCCCGGACCAGTTTCTTGCTCCTTGAATTTGTGTTTTTCGAAGCCACCCCATTTGGCATCATTGTACTTCCAACCAGTAGTACTAGACTTACCTGCTTTGTTACAAGAAGAGGTGTACATCACACCCACCCCGAGGAGTGAAAATAGGAATAATTTTGAAAGCGTTTTCATCACTTTATCTTTATTTGGAATTTTCAAACATAACGAATATTTCTAAAAAATCATTCATATCCACAAATTTTTGTGAAAAATGAAAAAATTATAAGACCGGACAAGCCAGCTTTTTGTTATAACGCACCCCATTTCTAACCCTTGGCGTGATTTCAAATACCAAAGATATTTCATGGGAACCCACAGTGGCCTGCTTGGCCTTAGAGATAATGGCGTCGTAACTGTAACCCACTTTTACTGTAGGAAAACGCAAACCTATCAAGAAAATTGCAGCATCTGCATTATTTGAGGTCTGTCTGAACCAAGTTCCCAGCGTAAGCGCCTTTTGCTTGATGAAGAAGCCTAAATTCATCTGGTAAAAGTTTCTTTGTTGCATAAACAAAATATTAGGAGAAAAAATTATTCTCTCTTCCTCATACCTTGTTTTGTTTAAATATATATTTACTCCTCCATGGGCTGTATATCTTCTTGGGAGTTTTAATGCCTCATCGTCCTTGTCTCTATAATAATAACTCATGTTTGGCTCCATTAAATTGTGAATGGCTGCACCAAAAAACATGCGGCTGTTATACAATAATACCCCGGTAGAAAAATTAGGTACGGTAATTTGTTCTAAACCCTTAGCCTCGGCAGTAGGTAAAACTGCGCCACGCGTTGGGTCTAATTGGTCGTAAAAAACAAACTTAGAAAAATCGTACCTTCTTTGAATAATTCCACCCTGAAGCGCTGCATTAAAGGCCCATTCCCTATTTATTTCCAAATTGTAGGAATAAATTCCACTTACCGAAGTGGTAGTCACAAAACCATCGCCTGCTACATCGTACATACTTACTAATCCCAAGCCACTTTTAATCTTTCCCATGTAGGCATCCACTCCAATTACGCCCGTCTTATAATTATTTTGCAAAGCAGTATACTGATTGCGCGCATTCATGGTTAACCTGATATTTCTAGAAGCCCCTGCCATTGCAGGATTGGTGTATAAAGAAGAGGCGTAGTACTGACTCAATTGCGGATCCTGGGCTAACAACACTTGAATATTTACCGCAACAAACAACAGAAAAAATACAATTCTCTTCATGTATAAAAAATATAATTGGTCGGAAATTACGGATAAATTTCTGAAATGCAAATTATTTGCCCGATAAAATGACGTATTAAAATGGCCTAAATAAATATTGACTGGCTAATACTCCCCTATCTTGGATAAATAGGGCAAAGAAAGGATAAAAAGGCAAGCTATTGAGGCTAAAAACAAAAGCCATACAAGACACTAAAAATCTGGGCAAGTAACCTTACGCGGTTTGGCTTTTGGCACGCGTTTCTTCAGTTCTAAGGCAATAGATACTTCGTGCGAATTGGTTGCACCCGTTTTAGCTTCACTAATGGTGGCATCGTATGAATAGCCTATCTTAATTTTAGGCGTTCTTACACCTACTAATAAAATAACCGCATCTGAGTTTCTACTGTTTTGGCGGAAATAAGCACCTCCTATATAAGGTCCTTTGCTCATGTACAAACCAAGGTTTACTTGGTTAAATTGGCGTTGAGATTTAACAATCACATTTGGATATAAGTTCACTTGATTTCTCTCATTCCTATCTCTAACAATGGGAATAACTACCCCCATATGTCCGGTATACCTTCTTGGAATTGGGCTTGCACTTCCTACAAAAAATGATTGGTTGGGTTCAAATAAATTATGGGCAGCAAATCCACCATAAAAACTCTTAGAATATCCAATAACACCTGCGGCAAAATTGGCTGTCATGATACTGCCATCGCCATTTGGCTCACTGGTTGGATTAATAAATCCTTGTGTAATCACAATTTGATCATACCACAACAATTTGCTAAAATCCAAAGTCTTTTGCATAAAGCCCGCTTGAACTGCAGCCTGAATGGTAAACTTTCTATTCACCGGAATCTGGTAGGCATAAATTAAATTTACCGATGAGGTTCTTAAAGTACCCACACCTTGCTCATCAAATCCAGCTTGAACTGCAAATCCACCATTAATTTTATCGAAATGTTCGTCGTACGTAAAGCTACCTGTTCTAAATGCTCCAGCTATACTTGGCCATTGGTTACGCACATTCATTACTACCCTACCATGGTTAACACTACCTGCAAAAGCAGGATTGGTATAAACGGGGTTGGCATAAAATTGAGAAAACTGAGGGTCTTGCGACCACGCCTCCGCCCCAACGAGCAGCAACATGAAAACAAATATATTTACCCTTAAACCAGAGCTCAGTTTTAACTTCATTTATCTTTTAGAGGTTCTATCTAAATACCTATAGAAATGCAATATTAGTAAATTGTTTTTACAAACTTCGTATTTAACAACACAATTTGTTTTTATTTGTTGTCGTTTAGAAGTCGTACTAACGAATTTTCAATAATAAGTATTTTGTAAGAAACCATGCAATTATTAAAAAATTTAAGAAATTTTGATATAAAAACACTGATTATCATGGTGGTTTTTTGTGCTTTTGGCGCCAATCTGCTCGCTCAATCTATCAGTAGCCCCCTATCAATCAAGTGGAATGACGCCAAATCTGTCCAAAATTTGTTTCAAGATGTCACCTTTTTACCCCAAAATCCCAGCACCCCACTATTTCAAGGAAGCTATGCTGTGGGGCAATTTGAGGTGCAAAATGTAAAATTAATCCCCCTCCAAGAGTCTTCTTTAACAAATTCTTCCCTAATTTCTGCTGCAAAAGTTGAATCGAATTATCAATTAACTTATAGCATTGGCATAGAAAGAGGAAAATCTGTGATCCTTTTTCACATCAATCCTCTGCGCAAGGAAGCTGGAAGTTTCAAAAAATTAGAGAAATTTCAACTTTCCTACACAACTTCTGGCGCAAGCGCTTTTGGTTCGAACCGAAAAAAACAGATTTACGCCGATAATTCTGTGCTTGCCACGGGCGAATGGGTTAAAATTGGCACCACGCAAAACGGACTCTATAGAATTGATTACGCTACTTTAAGAACTTTGGGCATCAATCCAGATTTAATTGACCCTAGGAACCTAAAATTATTTGGCAGAGGCGCGGGTATGGTGCCGCAAAATAATGATGCACCGCGCATTGATGATCTAAAGGAAATTGCCGTTAGGGTGCAGGGTGAGGAAGATGGCAGGTTTAATCCGGGCGATTTTTTGGTGTTTTATGGCGAGTCGCAAGCCAATCAATGGAACTACAATGCAAGCACCAAAACCTACTCTTTTGTATCTAATTATTATTGCGATACCACCTATTATTTCCTTACGGGAAATGGCGCTGCGGGCAAGAGAATGCAAAAAACAAACTCCGTTTCTGGAGAGAATGCAACCGTTACAAATTATACATATTTAACCTTTTACAACAACGAACGTGTTAACCTTATAAAGTCGGGCAAGGTGTGGCTGGGCGAGGAATTTGACAGAATAACGCAACAGGGTTTTAATGTAAGTATCCCTAATTTAGTTCTGTCTGAACCAATCCGTTTTAGGAGTTCTGTTACCTCGCGTTCGTTTATAGGCAGTGAATTTAAGGTGAGCATTAACAATAACCTCATACTTACACAAGGCATGGGCACGGTAAATCCGGGTTTTGAAAACGCATTTACAAGCGGATTGCGCATAGATGAAACTACCTTTTTGAGCAATAGTGCCAATTTTACGGTGAATTATTTATACACTAAACCTAGCAGTGGAAGCTTGGGTTGGCTAGATTTTTTTGAGATTCAGGCCAAGGCAGAATTAAAGAATTTAGGCGGTAATTTTATCTTTAAGGATGCCTCAAATACTGGCGCAGGTAAAATCACTAAATACGTGATTGGTTCAAACCGAAGCCTTACAGTAATGGATGTTACAGACCCATTAACTCCGCAAATTATTGAGGGTACTTTTAGCAACAATTCCTATACCATTACCTACCCTACTGATAGCCTTAAAACCTTTGCGGCATATGATGGCAGTAACTTTTTGCAAGTGGCTAATTTTGGCAAAATAGGCAATCAAAATTTGCATGGCCTGAGCATCCCAGATGGCTTTATTATTAGTCACCCACTGTTTTTAACAGAAGCAAAAAGATTGGCTGAGCATCACAAAAAGAAAGACAACCTCAATATTCATGTGGTAAATATTCAGGAAATTTACAATGAATTTTCTTCTGGTGCGCAAGATATATCTGCCATTAGAGATTTCTTTAAGATGTTTTACGACAGAGCTAGTTCTCCATCGCTTGCACCTAAATATGCAGCGTTTTTTGGTAGGGCTTCTTATGATTATAAATACCGCCAAAACCCCAACACCAATTTCATTCCAACTTTTGAATCTTGGGAATCTTTTAACCCAACAGGAAGCTATTGCTCCGATGATTTTTATGGCTTCTTAGATGCCAGTGAAGGCCGATGGGATATGGGGTCTAACGCAAACGAGGTGCTTGATATGGGTATTGGTAGAATACCTGTTACCAATGAAACAGAGGCTGCTTTAATGGTAAACAAATTTATCTCTTATAGTGCTGCTGAGGCTTTTGGTCCATGGCGAAATAAACTGGTTTTTGTGGCAGATGATGAGGATGGAAATTTGCACCAAACACAGGCCGAAGATTTGGCAAACAACCTTTTAAATTTATATCCTGAATACAATGTAGACAAAATATTTTTGGATGCCTATAAGAAGGAAAGTACTGCGGGTGGTGCGCGTTTTCCTGATGCGCAAAAAGCCATCAATAATTCGGTTCAGAACGGTGTGCTTATATTTAACTATACCGGACATGGTGGTGAGGTTGGACTTACAGCGGAGCGCGTGATGGGGCTTGATGATATTAATAAGTGGACAAATGGCTTAGCAGCTAATGGAATAAAATTGCCCTTGTTTTTAACTGCTACTTGTGAGTTTAGTAGGTTTGATGACCCTGCGCGGTATGCTGCAGGAGAGCAAGTTTTGCTGAACCCAATTGGGGGTGGTATTGGTTTGTTTACTACAGTGCGCTTGGTGTATTCTGGCCAAAATGAAGTGCTGAACCGAAAGTTTTATGAAAACGTAGGCTTTGATTCTATCTCTCAATTGAATCCACCACGTTTGGGTGATGTGGTTCGCAAAACTAAAAAT
>JBILVK010000226.1:0-2969 GCA_044370475.1 Bacteroidia bacterium | reverse complement strand
CTTAATGGTGTATTCACCCACCAATTTATTTTCGCCAATCTTCTTGATGACCCATGTGGAATGTAGCGAAGGAACGCGCACAAAATTTGGGTTAACAGGCATAAGTTCTTTTTCTGAATTTGTTTCTATGAATAGCAAATTGCAGGTCGATTTTGGGTTGATGTTTTGCCTAAAAATTCCATCTCTATTGCTAATGGGCCAAGGCATATCCAACTGTTGGTAAAAGTGTTGTTCGTAATTGGTTTTGGTATGTATTCTTTGCGAAAACATGCAAGCAAATTGATGCTTAGGTTGCGCGGGAATGTCGGCTAGCAAACTCAAAAGAGCATCCATGCTGCAATCAAATTGGGCAATGGTTTTTAATTCTTTTAAATTAGAACCTGCAATGCCTTTCACATAAATCTGTATGCGTTGCTCATCTTTTACCAGCTTCCATTCGGTCTGAGCCAAGCCCAGCGCGGGACAAATCAATAGTAACCATGTTAAAAATTGATAGTCTCTTTTAAGTTTAATTCCTTGCATTAATTTATCACCCAATAATGCCATCATTTATTTTTACTCATAAAAATTCCTTCTGTCTTATGCTAAATGTTTATTACTTGCCAATAACAAGTGGTACTATGAAAAATGTAAATCAAATTTAAGTAAATAGTAAAGCAAATATTCCAGATGCTAAAATCGTATAGCGTTTCATTTTAAACGTCCTTTGGGTAAATCAGTACCATTAGTAATATTCACCATTAGTCGCTTATTTCCATTGTTGCTTAATCTTGTATTTTTTAAATAATTTATCCCGTGTAATTACTATCAGGTCCTCGGCAATTGCTTGTGAAATAATTAATCGGTCAAAAGGGTCATTATGGTGGTTTGGTAAATCTGAAAGTGTGAGAAGGTGTTCGTAAGTAATTGGAATAATTTCTATTTGATTCCTGTCCACATAATCGAATAACTCAGTTAGTGAAATGTCCAAGTCAAGTTTTCCAATTTGGTGTTTAATTGTGATTTCCCATAAACTGGCAGCACTGAGAAAACATGATTGATTGATGTCCTCAATTTTGTCCTTTACCGATGTTGGTAATTGCTTGTCTGCAGCAACAAACCATAAAAAAGTATGAGAGTCAAGCAGAAAAGCCATTACATGTAATTTTTGAACTCTTCTAGTGGCTCGTCAAAGTCTGACGATAACCTTATTTTGCCTTTGGCAAACCCATACTCACGAGCCTTTAACTTTGTTTTGGGCTTAGATTTCTTTTTTAGGAAGGCAACAAAGTCTGAAACCTCATCTCTCAAGGCTTTCGGCAAACTATTGATTTCCATTCTTAAAGACGTATTTGTCATGCCGTAAAATTAATAAAAATAATTGAGTTTTTATAAAATGTACATAGGAGCCAGAAAAACCAACAGGCTAGAAACATTTAAGCATTTACTTCATCCACGTATTTGCAATAATATGCTTTAATTTGCTGCGTTGCTCAATTGCGCATTTGTTAATCATTTAGTCATGGAAAGTCAGGATTCTAAGCCGCCTAGGAGGGTGAGGTATAAGGGTAGTCACCCGCGCACTTTTAAGGAAAAGTACAAGGAACTACAGCCCGAAAAATATGCTGCCGATGTAGAGAAAGTGATGCAAAAAGGCAAGACGCCTGCGGGCATGCACCGCTCTATTTGCGTGCAGGAAATTTTGGATTTTTTGCAGATTCAACCCAATCAAATTGGCTTAGATGCAACCTTGGGTTATGGCGGACATACCCTCGAAATGTTAAAGTGTTTGGGGGGGAGCGGACATTTATACGCCACAGATGTGGATCCCATAGAATTGCCTCGAACCAAGGAAAGGCTGGCGGCGCTGGGTTTTGGTGAGGAGATTTTTCATCCAAGAAAGATGAATTTTTCTGAGATAGATGTATTGGCAGAGGAAGCGGGTTTGTTCAATTTTGTGTTGGCAGATTTGGGCGTTTCTTCTATGCAAATTGACAATCCAGATAGGGGCTTTTCTTTGAAGGTGGATGGTCCGCTCGACTTAAGGTTAAACCCCAATGCGGGTATTTCGGCCGCGCAATTATTAAGGAAGCTCAGTGCAGAGCAACTCTATGAAATACTGGTGTTGAATTCAGACGAGATTTATGCCGAACCAATCGCCCTTGCTGTAAGAGATGCTTTGGTTCGAACCGAAAAAATAGAAACCACCGGGGCTTTGAGAAATATTATTGCTGGGGCCTTGGAATTTTTGCCCAAAGCTGAACGCATAGAGGCGGTGAAGAAGGCGTGTACCCGGAGTTTTCAGGCATTGCGCATTGAGGTAAATGATGAGTTTGGCGTGCTAAATAGCTTTCTGCAAAAGTTGCCTGAGGTGCTGGCGCCAAATGCGCGCGTGGCTATTTTAACCTTTCATTCTGGGGAGGATAGGAGGGTGAAGAAGGCGTTTCAGGCATTGCATAGGGCGGGCGTATATCAAGAGGTTGCGCCAGATCCAATCAGACCAAGTAAGGAAGAAATTTTTCAAAACCCAAGGGCAAGGTCTGCCAAATTCCGTTGGGCTATTATGGGGGAATAATGTTTATTGAAGGTTACCTAGGGTTAACAATCCCAATAATTTGCCCTGCAAGATTGGCCCAAGAATAAATGCAATCCGAAGGTTTTTATTTTGCAGTATTCAATTTACGCTTGCTTAAATATTCTTTAAATTCTTTAAAGGTCATCCCGTTTGTTTCTTTGGCGATTTTCTCCTTAACTGCCCTAAAGAATTTAACTGTATCAAATTCCTTTTCTATATTTTTTTCTTTAGTTTTCATTTGTAATTATTTCTTTTGGTGAGCGAATGTCTATTTGCATATATCCATTTTTAAATTCCTTAAACTAACGCCCAACAAATGAGTAACTACAATTATGGGGGCTTAATGCTGGTCTAAGTCTACAAAAGATAGGGTTGGCGAGAGGTGGGCTACGAGTTGATTGATAAAAACCACCAC
>JBILVK010000094.1:0-11137 GCA_044370475.1 Bacteroidia bacterium | reverse complement strand
TGCTATCCATTCACAAGGAAACGTTATTCTTAGGGTAAACAGATTACTGAAGAGCCGTGTGATGCGAGAGTATCAAGCACGGTTCCGTGAGGACGTAGGGGTGAAATTCCCCTGCGTTACTCGATTAGCGGGTCGTGCTTTTATGTCGTTGAAGATTTTTGTCTATTTATATTAGTTTGTTAAAACAAGCTTGTAATTACCTCCTCTACTACATGATGAATATCGAATAAAATATGTTCCTTTTTGCAAATCGGAAATATCTAATAAACCGCTTTCATTATGTAAAAAGTCCAATTGTTTGGATACTGGACAGTCCCAGATGTTTTTAAAATTTGTAGAATAAACACTATCAATAATAGTAATATTAGTCTCTGTTCCTCCAGGTTGAAACTTTAAAAAGGTCGGTTTGATGCTGTCCTTTTTTATAGCAATTGTAATTTCAGGAAACAGGTCAAAAGTGTCACGTGGTGGTATAGCAAGTTGGTAAACAATTATGTCAAGATTGGTCTTTGTTACAAAGCTGTCTTGTTGAGTTAGTTGCTTGTCTAGATTTGTTGTTGGCTGTCTACAAGAAACAATTGTCAATAGGTGAAGCGTTGCAATAAAGGAAAAGATATTTTTTGTTGTCATGATTAAGTTTGTTGAAAGCTCAAAAGTTTCAAGTTAGCACTGTCGTCATAGCATGCCCGCTAACTTATTTATACCATAACATTTGTTTCCGAAAGCAAAAGCCATTTGAGATAAAAATTGGTTTTTGAAACTTTGAGTAATGTTTGAAAATTGAAAAAATGCAATTTTCTATATACACCCAAGATAGATAAATTTCGGCGAAAAAGGTACTGGTACTTTTCAAAATTTCAAAATAGTCAATGGCTAAAATTTCAAACCATAAATGATTTTTTGTAATCAATTCATAAGATTTGAAAAAAGAGGTTTGGGTGGTTATGGAGGAATGTAATTTCATTGGCAGGTTAATGCTACAATCAAATGTAAAAAAAAGAATTTAGCTTTCTTAGGTATAATTAACAATACTATACTTTTTTAAATCGATCAAAATCGCCATTCAATCAAGTATATAAGTGTCTTTCAAATATGTAATTATGTTTTGAGCATTTGTCCTGCAAAACTGCAATTATGTTTTGTGAGCATTCATTTGGTGCAGACCAAATACACAAATTGTAACAACGGGATGCCTATTTGATGCGAAGCGGTTAAACATATAGTAACGAAGGGGTGCCTATTTGGTGCAGACCGAATACAGAAATTATACGAACGGGGTCCATATTTGATGCGGAGGGGGTAAATAAATAGTAACGAAGGGGTGCCCATTTGGTTCAGACCGAATGCACATATTGAACCAACGGGGTAGCTTTTTGATGCTTAGTGGGTTAACAAATGGTAGCGAGGGGGTGCTGCCCATTTGGTTCAGACCGAATGACCAAACTGTACCAACATGGTGCTTATCGATGCGGAGATGGAAGAAAGAGATAGAGAAAGATAATGAGTGATGAGAAGGGAAAGGAATGAATAAAAGTGGGTGGTTGCAAGGTTTTATTAAAGAAATAGGCAAACAAGGTGGCGCATGCGAGGTATTGGAAGGAACCTGCAAAAAATCAGGAATTGCGGCTTTTTTTTTGTAAAAAAAACATTAGGTTTGCGGCACGTAACAAACTAATATAAAACCTATGTCAGGCAAAGAAAACGTAATTAAACATAGCTCAGAGAATCCTTTTGAGTCTATGATGTCGAGATTTGACGAAGCTGCTCGTATTATCGGATTGGATGAGAGCGATTACCATGTGTTAAAATCACCCCAGAAGACCGTTATAGTGAATATTCCCGTTACCATGGATAATGGTAAGGTGCGTGTATTTGAAGGCTTTCGCGTAGTGCATAACGCAAATTTAGGTCCGTCTAAAGGCGGTATCCGCTATAGCATGGATGTTCATTTAGATGAGGTGAAAGCCTTGGCTGCTTGGATGACTTGGAAATGTGCTGTGGTTGGTATTCCTTATGGTGGTGGTAAGGGTGGTATTAAATGCGATCCGCGTAGCATGAGCAAAGGCGAATTGGAGCGTATGACGCGTTCTTATACCGATTTAATGGTGGATGTTTTTGGTCCAGATAAAGATATTCCTGCTCCTGATATGGGAACTGGTCAGCAAGAAATGGCCTGGATTATGGACGAGTATTCTAAGTTGGTTGGACATAATACACCTGCTGTAGTTACAGGTAAGCCTTTGGTTTTAGGTGGTTCTTTGGGTAGGGTAGAAGCTACTGGTAGAGGCGTAATGGTTTCTACACGTTCTGCTTTATCTAAGTTAAAAATTAGTCCAATAGGCGCTACTACTGCTGTTCAAGGTTTTGGTAATGTAGGTTCTATTTCTGCTAAATTGCTTGCTTCGCAAGGAATGAAAGTATTGGCCATTAGCGACGTGAGTGGTGCTTACTTTAATGCTGAAGGTATAGATATTGAGGCTGCAATTGCTTACAGAGATGGTAACAACGGCACTTTAGAAAACTTTAAAGGTGGTTCTAAAATTACCAATAGCGAATTGTTAGAATTGGATGTGGATGTATTGGTACCTGCTGCTATGGAGGATCAAATTACCCACGAAAATGCAGATAGAATTAAGGCTAAGTTAATTGTTGAGGGCGCTAATGGTCCGACTTCTGCAAGTGCTGATAAAATTTTGAATGAAAAAGGTATCATGGTTGTTCCAGATATTTTGGCTAATGCAGGTGGTGTTACCGTAAGTTACTTTGAGTGGGTTCAAAACCGCTTGGGTTACTTCTGGACAGAAGAGCGTGTTTATCGCAGGGCAGATAGAGTGATGAAGACGGCTTTTGAAGCGGTGTACCAAGCAAGTGTTGACCACAAATGTAGCATGCGTATTGCAGCTTATGTAGTGGCCATTAAGAAGGTTGCGGAAGTAGAAAAATTACGCGGTAAATTTGGTTTATAAGAGATAGGTTCAGACCGAAAAAAATAGCGAAGGCACAAGACGCAGATAGTTTGTTTAAAACTGCTGTGTTTTGTGCCTTTCTGGTTATATAGAAAACAATATATTATGTTACATAGAGAAGGAAAAGCTACGATATTTATATCTTTAATAGTGCTTACAGCGCTGAATGTACTGGTTATTTGGCTTGCGCCAGAAATCATGTGGTTGCAAAATTTGGTGCTTTTTGCATCGGTGGTTTTGTTGGTGATTGTGTTGCAATTTTTTCGCAATCCTAGCGTGGCAATCAATGCAAATGAGTCTTTTGTTTTATCGCCTGCAGATGGAAAAGTTGTGGTGATTGAAGAGGTGGAAGAGCCTGAGTTTTTTAAAGGTAAGCGTTTGCAAGTTTCTGTGTTTATGAGTCCGTTTAACGTGCATGTAAATAGAAATCCGGTGAGTGGTGTTGTGAAGTATTTTAAATACCACCCTGGTAAGTATTTGGTAGCTTGGCACCCTAAAAGTTCTACCGAAAACGAACGTACCACAACGGTTATTGAAAGACCTAATGGCGTGCAAATTTTGTTTAGACAAATTGCAGGAGCTTTAGCTAAACGTATTGTTTGGTATGTAAAAGAAGGTATGCCCGCCAAACAAGGTGGTGAAATGGGCTTTATTAAGTTTGGCTCTAGGGTAGATGTGTATTTGCCGCTAGATGCAAAAGTTAAGGTCGGTCTGAACCAAGTAGTTAAAGGTGGGGTTTCTGTTTTGGCAGAAATAAATTAATACTTTTTTATTAAAATAATCGTTAACTTTGAGTATTAAATAATTAAACATATATGAAGAAATTAATGTTATTAGGGGCTTTTGTTGCTTTCGGATTCTTAGGAGCTAATGCCCAATCAGCAGTTACAGCTTCTAGTTCTAGTACAGTGAGTGTCTATAATGGATCGAGCGATGATAAGCCAGCTAAGGCAGACAAGAAAAGTAAAAAACACAAGAAAGACAAGGCTTGTGGAGATGAAAAATCTAAATCATGCGCTCCATCTGGCGAGAAAAAAGCTTGCTGCAGTAGCAAACATGGTAGCACCACAGAAACTCCAGCCAAAGAAACTAAGTAGTCTTTAGGCTTAACAAACCTTTTTTGAAAAGAGTCTGTTTCATTCCATGAAACGGACTCTTTTTTTTGCCCTTTTGCTAGAAGGCTAAACTGCCCTAGCACAGCATAGCCTAATCAGCTCTAGCAGAGCGTAACACAATTAACCATGGCAGGACACTGCATCATGAGCCCTAGCAGGGCGTTACATAAATAAATAGCACTAACTGTACGCTACATCATGAGCCCTAGCAGGGCGCTGCACAATTAACCATGGCAGGACACTGCATCATTAGCCCTAGCAGGGCGTTACATAAATAAATAACACTAACTCTACGCTACATCATGAGCCCTAGCAGGGCGCTGCACAATTAACCATGGCAGGACACTGCATCATTAGCCCTAGCAGGGCGTTACATAAATAAATAACACTAACTCTACGCTACATCATGAGCCCTGGCAGGGCGGCACATAATTAGAGGAATTAGCGTTCGAGGATACGAGCCCTAGCAGGGCGTTATATATATATTATATCCTAAACGATAAGGTAACAAAAAACGACCTAGCATCTGAAGGAATTATCCCCGGACCCGGATACCCCGTTGCCCTTCTGGTAAAATACATCTGATTACCCAAATTATTGCTGCTTAACTCAATCTTCCACTTCTTATACAAATAGGATAAACTAGCATCCATTACCGTATAGGCCGGAATAATCCCCACCACCGCAGAAACACCCCCATCCACGGCATTGGTGGCTTCGGTAAACTGTTGAGAAAGATGACTCACCTGAAACGATAATTTCAAATTTTTATGTCCAAACCGTACCCCGCTTTTGATATTAACCTTAGGCACAAACTCCACCTCATTGCCTTCTATTCCATTAATTTCACTGGAAGTATAAGCAGAGTGTATGTAAGCAAAATTGCCAAATAAGACTATGCTATTCGCATCGCTTTTGGTTCGAACCAATTTTAATACATCTCCTTCAATATAGGTCTCCACACCCATCATCACCGCGCTGCCAATATTGGTGCGCAAACGCATGACGCGGTTGTTTACATCGTAAAATTGAACCTCACCAATTCTGTTGTTATAGTTCAGGTAAAAGGCACTCATGTCGACACTCATATTACGCGTTTCGTAGCTGCGAATGCCCAAGTCTAAAGAGTAACCTTTCTCATCTTGTAAGTTGCCATCTATTACCTGCGATGGATTGGTAATGCGCATATCGCTAAAGGTAATGGAGCGATAATTTTGCGAGAAATTGCCATAAAGCTCTATGTGATCGGTGCTCTTAAAGCTCACTCCCACGCCGCCTAACACAAATTTCCTATTGTTGTTTCTGCTTTCCTGGATGCGCGTTGCACTAATGATATTGCCCGCCAAATCAAATTGAATGGTGCCATAAAAACCTTCTGCATGCGTAGCAATATACTCATAACGTATACCCGGAGTAATAGATAAACGCTCGCTTAAATAAATGATGTTTTCTGCAAACAACGAAACATTGTTATTAGGAAAAGTATAATCGTTGGCAATGCCATTTTGCGTATTGATAAACTTAAAATCTGCATCTTTACCCTTGCTGCCTAGTCCTTGCACACTATGATTAAAGCCATGATACAAGCGCGTTCCCACCAAAAACACAAAAGCTTTATCTTTTATAAAATATCGTTTTAAATAACGCGCCTCCAACCCATAATTTTTAAAATCACCCTTTATTAAATCCCGCTCACTGTTGTTATCAATAGTAGCCACACGGTTCGGTCTGAACCCAACTGAGTAGCGGTATGCCGAAAGGCCAAACAAGCGGATATTAAACTCATTTCCGGCATTCATTTTATAATCAAAATGCAAGGCCATCAAATTCCAATTTACCTTAAACCAATTGCGCTCCCTATTGCTTTGTTGTGGGTCTTGCGCAAACATCGCATCTGTTAATCCGCCCGGTTGATGAGCCAAATAATTCATGTGCGTGAGGTCTAAACCCAAGCTTGTTTTTTTATTAAATTGATAATGGATATCCGAATAAAAATTAAAACTGCTGAGCTCAGAATTTGGTCGCCAACCATCCGATTTTTTATATTGCACAAAGGTATAATAGCTCCATTTTTTAACCGTACCACTTGCACTTAAAAAGCTATTGCTAAAACCAAAAGAACCAAAAGTCTGACGTAAGTTAAGCTCTAGTTTTTTATTGCTTACAGGCTTCTTCATCACAAAGTTAATTAAGCCCCCAAACTGTGTACCATACTGTAAAGATGCGGCTCCACGCACAATTTGAATCTTACCCACTGCCTCTAAAGGCGGAGTGTAATAACTCTCTGGGTAACCCAAAGCATCGGCACTAATATCGTAACCATTCTGACGTACATTAAAGTTAGAACTTCTATTGGGGTCTAAGCCCCTTCCGCCAATGCTCAATTGCAATCCCGCTGCATCGTTCTCGTATATGTTTAATCCTGCCACCCTTGCAAATACTTGCCTTGCATTGTTGGTGGCTAAGTTGGCCACCAATTGATCTGGCAAAATTACCTCTGTTTTTTTACCTTCATAAATGCCCAAATTTTCTACGGCACGCAAGCGGGTAAAGCCAAAGTCGGTTTGTTTTTGGTTCACAATAAACTCCTTTAGCACCGTTTGCGATGAATCTGTGAGCTTGCCCTCCTTAGGTTTATTATCTGGCTTTGCAGGCGTTTGCGCAAATGCCATTGCGCTTAACAAGCACAAGAGGAGTATGTTAAAAACCTTTGATATCATCGTTAAAGGGTGTTATCCAGGTTTTAGGTACAAAAGATTCTTTTATAGCTGCCAAATTGGTTTCCATGCTTACCAATGGTTTGCCCAATCTGCCATTTAGAGCTACGTAGGAGTCAACGTAAACCTCTGGCGATACAAATGCCTGTTGCGAATAATAATCGCGCAAGATATGTGCGTATTGCAATAACATATCGGGTTGCGTGCTCATCATCTTTTCTTGCAAGCTTGTTAGGAAGTCGTTGTTGTTTACCACCACTTTCTTGCCCAATTTATCTTGCACCGTAAATTGCGCATAGCCCGCCTTTTCCATCAGCATTACGCGCCACGAGAAGCGGTAGCCTTCTTCTGTCCAGAAGAGTTCTCCGGGGTAAGCAAGGTATCTAAACGGTAGGCAAATTTGCACCACAAAGAAAACAACAAAGAGCCAAACAAGGTGCTTGGGAGCTTTGTAGCTTCTTAGAGATATGGCTGCATCCATGATTTGGTTCGAACCGAAACTAAATTTATCTATAATGCTTTGGTGGAATTTTGGCGAGAAAAAGATGAGTGCTGCAACCATCATAATATGCGGAAACATGCCTATAGGAAACAGCAGTGCGGTTAATACATGAAAAACCACAACGGCCGCATAGGCGTAAGGACGCGTGCGCGATTGCCACAACAAAAACGGTATGCTTAAGTCGTACAAACAACCAAACCAACTAAAGACATAAGGTATAAAAGATAGGTTAAATAGCGAGCCAATAATAGGCATATCATTGCGTGCCGGAAGCCATATTTTTAAAGGCAATGCATGCAGCAACCAATCGCTGTTAACCTTTGCTAGGCCTGCATAAAAATAGAGGATGGCCATCATGAATTTAAGTGCATCAATATTCCATTGGGGAATTTCTGCGCACGACATTTTTGGGTTTCTTTTTGCATCCAAAGAGAAGTAAATATGCGCGGGTAAAAAGATAAGCAAGAAGCAAATTAAGCTTATAAAATAGTAGTGGTTGAGGTAGGTAGATTTGTCCATAAGCTCTATGTACGAAAAGCTTGAAAAGAGCGCTATGCTTGAGATTCTATAGAATAAACCCAAGGCCACAAAGAGTGCAGATAGCGCGCAAATGGCAAATAAAACATAGGTAAAATTGCCCAAAGGTTTTACCCATTCAAAGCCATAGAAACTAAAGAAATATTTGGGGTCTATGTATAAACTTTTAATCCAACCATTGGCCCAAAATCTGAGCATGCTACCCAAGATCATTAGTCCAAAGCAAATTCTAAAAATAGCTAAGGGTGCGGCAGAAGAGGTTTTATTTAAATACCTATCAATCGCCGTCATTATCTGTAAAGGTAATGGTAATGCTCATGGCAGAGGTCATGTCTACCTTAAGCATACGCGTGGCAGCTTGCATCTCGTTAAACACATCTTTCATGGCTTGGTTGTTGTTGAGTATCTGCCAATGGTAATTAGAATCGAGCAAATCCATTTTCTGTTTTACTTTTTGAAATTGCTCATTTAAAATTTGCGTGAGTAACATGCCTGTTAAGCCGTCCTTAGCGCCCAAAGCATCTAAGTATGTTTTAAGTGAAGGACCCATGGTGCCTGTCTTTACCGACTTTCCATTGAAAAAATCAACATAGCTTTGATGGGCTGTTTGCGCAAATTCACCTGAAAGATCTTTTTGATAAAATGACTCAACTTTATCTGGTGAAATCACCCCATTGAGCATGGCTCCAGAAGGAATTCCAAATTTACCAGAGCGAATAAAACGTTCGTAATGCAAAACAATTCCGTTTACCATAAGCGATGTAGAAGAGCCAATATCGAGGCCTGTTTTGCTAATAAAAGTTTCTCTGTAAGGGCCGTTCCAATCAGTAATAACCACTTGCAAAAGGCCATTCATTCTATCGCAAATTCTTTTGAGATAGGCCAGTCTTTTGGTCCCCTGCGCGGCATCTGTGTAAAAGGCCAATTGCCTATTACGGTCTGAACCAAACCCATTTAACAAATAATCCAATGCCGGAAACCCTTGCTGCGCGTAGGATGCTGGCACTTCTAAGTTTGCGCTTGGGTTGTTGATATTGTTAAGAATGCCTGTGGTATCTGCTGGGTAAATATTGTAGAAGTTGCGTAAGGTTTGTTTTTCGGCCGGACCAAAATCGAACATTTCCACCTTTTGCCATTCGGTGTATGAATTTGCCCAAGTGTTTTTTAGAATCCCCAAATTGGGGTCAGTAGGATTATTGATAAAGGTATCTGCAGCTATAAGAAAGTATTTAAAACTGGTATTGAAATTTGCGTAAGCTGGAATAATAATTTCATCTGCATAATGCGTAAGCATGGCGCTGCGTTCAAGTCCGTTATTATCCTCGTCTGGACTATCTACCTTGGTTTTGCAAGCATTTGCTATGCTTAAGATGCTTAATATAAATAGTATTTTAGCTATAATTTTCATTCTAACAATTTGTGCGAATTTACAGTTTAAATTTTGCAGTTTGTTTATGGGTTCATGGAATCTATTTGTTAACTCTATTTAATGGTAAATGAGCGACATTGCTTGCAACAATTATTTTACAGTTTAAATTTTGCGGTAATAGCATCCGAAGCAGCATTAATCTTACTATTGGTTAAATCCCAAAATCCTTCAGTGGTAGAAATCAACATATTTAAAACAGCATCAGAAAAGCTTGCATCAGCCGCATTCATTTTGCAAAATCTTAATGAGTAGATAAAGCCCAATCCCTCGCCAATGGCATGCGCCCTTGCAGCATCTGTAGCACCACTTTTCCATTTGCCCAAATAGCCCTTAGCGGCAGCAGCCACCGCCTTTTCAATCTCTGCCTTAATAAAATCTGCCTGCACTTTTAAAGTCGGCTTATCATTGTTGGCAATAGCAGCTCTGCCCTTTAAAAAAGCAGGATATATTTTGGCATAAGCAGCCTTATTGTACTCCCAAATATATGAACCTAAAAAGGTCTCCGTGGTGCCTTTTGCAGCATCAGTAGAGCCTGCGAGGTAAATTGAATTTAAAGTTAAAAATCCGTAAGCTTCATCCCAATTTTGCTCAAGTTGTGTATAGTTAGTGCTGCCCACCATGGTTTTATTATTAGCATCTAATCCAAGCGTTAACAAGCCATTGCAGATATAATCTATTTGCATGGCACCAATCAAAGATTTCTGAATAATTTGCATTGTTTCTATTCCCTGTTCATCAACCAAGTAGGTTCCCAATTTGCCCGCTTTGCCTTTAGCAGCAGTATCTGCCACGTGAGCACTTATGCGCGCTAATTGTCCAAACAGCTTATAAATATTATAATAAGAAGCCTCCAAATCACCCGCAAAATAGATATTGGTAACGCCACTTAAACTGAACGCACTTTTGTTTAAATCTGCCCCAACAATATTAAGCGAAGGCACATCCACAAAAGGATTTCCGGTATTATGGAACATATTGCGCATCACCACAGAATCTAGGGTTTTATTGTCCCTCACCGCCGCGCCCAAATAGTAATTCAAAGCCAAAAACATTTTGTGTCGGGTTTGTCCCACCCTAAGATCCACCGTTGTATCGCCCTTATCGTCTAAAAACAAACTCTTATAAGGTGTAGTTGGCGTTATTGTAGCATAGTCAATTACCTTCCTAATTCCGGTGTTAGTTGGCGTCTCATCGGTGGTTTTGTCCTCCTCTTTTTTACAAGCTCCCATGGCCAATAAAATAAAGAAAGAAGCACCCAATAGTATCGATTTTAATTTCATGTTTTTATTGTTTTTTATGCCCTTAATTGGCTAATTTTTTATTTCGGTTTGAACCAAAAACGGATGCAGCCGTTTTGTATCTGGGTTCAAAAATATATGCTAATTAGAATGATTCCAAATAAACAAGCCCCTTATTTAGACTTATTTTAAATAAGTGACAAAAATCATAAAATCACCAAACTTTTGCCTGCATAAAAAATGGGAGGTCGAGGCTTCAAAAACCGCCTAGTTTTATGGGTATTCGGCGCTTCGGTTCAGACCGAGGAAAGCAGGTTTGGAGAAAGAGAAAGAGAAAGAGAAAGAGAAAGAGAAAGAGAAAGAGAAAGAGAAAGAGAAAGAGAAAGAGAAAGAGAAAGGGAGGGAAGGCAGCGCTAACATTATAAAGTTTGGTTATGCCTTGCGAAAAGCACTTTTAACTATTGGCAAAAACACACTTACATGCTTAAGCATGGCTTTTTATTCCTGCTCAAAATTTAACACGTAAGAGGCATTTCTGCCACCCTCTTCTGTTTGCTTGAGGATTTCTTTTTCTACCAAGTCTTTTATATCGCGCAAGGCTGTGTCATTTGATGTCTTGGTCATTTTTGCCCA
>JBILVK010000148.1:0-6186 GCA_044370475.1 Bacteroidia bacterium | reverse complement strand
TAAATCAAAAACGAATCGCCATAATCTGCGAGAAATATTCCCCAATGATATGAGAACTTTGCTAAAAGCCAAAAGCTAACGGCCAACAGCTAACAGCTAACAGCTAACAGCTAACAGCTAACAGCTTCCATCAAACAATAAACCCTGCGGCGGCGATGCCATCGGCTAGGAAGCGTGCGTTTTTATCAAGCACTAGAATATCGCCTTGTAACAATACTTTTCCATCCAAAATGTAAGTTTGCAAACTCTTGTTTAATTCCATCATTCGGTTCGAACCAAAGCGCCTGATACCATCTGAAAGTGATAGTCCCCATTGGGTACGCAAGCCTGTCATAACCCACTCATTAAACTGATTGTCTATACTCAATTGCTCCTTTTCTAAAGGCAAAATGCCCAATTCAATATCGCGCAAATAATGTTGGTTATTGCTCACATTCCACATGCGCACACCCGGAAAATGACTATGTGCTCCCGCACCAACACCCAAGTAGGGCAAACCTTTCCAGTAATTGGTATTGTGCAAAGCATATTGCTTATCCTTGGCAAAATTGGAGATTTCGTACTGCTCAAATCCCGCTGCTTCTGTTAAGTTAATCAAGTCGATAAACTGTGCCTCACTCTCCTCATCTGTGGAAAGTTGAAACTTGTTCTTCTTTAACTGAACCCCAAAAACAGTCCTAGGTTCAATGGTTAAGCAATAGCTAGAAATATGCGATACACCTAGCTTGATAGCAGTCTCTACATTGCGCTGCCATACCTCCTTACTCATACCTGGAATGCCGTATATTAAGTCGACGCTTATTTGATGAAGTCCGCTGTCTTGCGCCATTTTTACACATTGAATAGCCTCTTGCGCCACATGCGCACGGTTCATCAATTTGAGGTGATCATCCTCAAAACTTTGTATGCCTATACTTAAGCGGTTTACGGGAGTTTGCGCCAAGTATTGAATATAACTTGCACTTAAATCATCTGGATTGGCCTCTAAGGTAACTTCTTTTAAATGGCTCAAATCATAATGCTTGTGCAAAGTCTCAAACAAAAAATCGAGCTCACTGCTACTTAATAGGCTAGGCGTGCCCCCACCAAAATAGAGCGTTTCTATAGGTTCGCTGCCTATCTCATCCTTTCTTAAAAAAAGTTCTTTTGCAATTGCCTTTACTACTCTTTCTTTGTATAACAAAAGGGTACTAAAATGAAAATTACAATAGTGACAAGCTTGTTTGCAAAAAGGGATATGTATATAAATTCCAGCCATAATAGCACTGCGAAGTAAGTGGGCTATATGTGAGATTCCAAAACCCAATTGATATTATTGAAAAAGATTATTTTTATATCCTTCTGCTTTTTGAGCATAACATGGGCCACCGCACAAAGCAGTAAGTGGGTATCTTTTCAATTTTACCCAGCCAACCCAAGTCTTCAGAAAACCTTTGCAAGTGCAGTAAATACAGACAGTTCATTGCTGGCTAAGCGCATCAACGAAGTACTCTTGGCAGCCTACGAACAAGGTTATTTAATGGCACAAGACAGCGCCGTTTTTGGTTCAGCCGATAGCGTTCAAGTTCTGATTCAATTAGGAAATATTGTTGTAGTAAAATCCATAAAAAATGGAAATGTGCCCCTCGAATGGATGGGTAATATGTCCAATAAATATGCATTTGCCCAAAAGCGAGCCTATAAACCGCGTGAAATTACTGCATGGATGAAACAAATTTTAGCAAATGCAGAAAACAACGGATATCCATTTGCCAGCATCAGTCTAGATTCGGTAAGTGTTGACACGCTTGGTATTTCGGCTACCTTAAACATGCAAAAGAATGCCTTGTTTTATTTTGATAGCATCGACTTTGGAGGCACCGCTCGTATAAGTAAAAAGTTCTTGCAACAGTATGCCAATTTTAAGCCCGGCATGCCCTATCAAGAAGAGCTCATTAAAAACATTGATTCGCGTTTAAGTGAGTTGCCTTATGTGCAGGTGGTGCGCCCCATGGGCATTTATTTTTATGGAAATAAAGCTAAGCCTTATGTGTATATTAACCAGCGCAAGGCCTCAAGTTTTGATGGTGTAATTGGATTTGCCCCCAATAGCAGCCTCAACAATAAATTGGTATTAACCGGAGATTTAAACCTCAAATTGCTCAATTTAATGGGCACAGGCAAAAACCTTGAACTCAGTTATAGAGGCTATTTAAACAACTCGCAGGACCTACAAATAAAGTTTCTATGGCCTTATTTTTTAAAAACAAGGTTTGCCATCGACTATGCATTTAAGCTTGCCAAATTTGATACCACTTGGCTTGAGTTATACCAGGACATAGGCTTGCAATACCGTTTATCAGGGAACAATTATGTGAAAATTTATGTCCAAATTCAACAGATATCGAGCCTTTATACCGACACCCAATTTGTATTGCTAAACCAGCGTTTGCCCAGCAATCACAGTGTAAATAATATATTGTACGGACTAGCCCTCAGAAAATCGGGCTTAGATTATTACTTCAATCCACGAAAAGGATATTTGTTAGAATTGGAAGGAGGAGCAGGAACCAGAACCTTGGTTGAAAGTAGCAGCATTGCACAATTGAAAATAAATGGAGGCAATGGCGAAACTTACTCCATTTATGATTCCATTGACCTAAAAAGTGTGCAATATAAATTCATGGGCAATGGGTCGTATTACCAAACATTGTATAAGAACTTTGTATTACATACGCAATTGCGGGGCGGACTCATAGCCAACCAAAATTTATTTTTGAGCGAACTTTTCCGCATTGGTGGATTAAAAACATTGAAGGGTTTCGATGAACAGAGTATTTTTGCAGATAAGTTTATCATTGCAAATATTGAATTGAAGTATCTCTTTCAACAAAACAGTGGCTTTGTATTGTTTTGGAACGGAGCTTGGTACCAAAATTCGGTGCCCCAGGTTACTATAAGCGACAAGCCTTGGGGACTAGGAGCAGGGTTAAATTTGGAAACAGGTGCGGGGATCTTTTCTTTGTATTATGCGGTTGGAAAACAAATGGGCAACCCCATCGAATTTCAGCGCGCAAAAGTGCATTTTGGCTTGGTTAATTTCTTTTAGTTGTTCAATGGGTAATAAAATTCTGTTTGCGTTCTGTTTCATTTTCCTTGCGTATGCCGCAGTGGGAGAGGATACCCTTTCGAGGCCTGCAAGAGACACGGCTTCGGTTCGAACCGACACAGCCATGACCCAAATCTTAGAAAAGTTACCCCAGAATCTA
The DNA here is from genome assembly GCA_044370475.1 of Bacteroidia bacterium. Taxonomy (GTDB): domain Bacteria; phylum Bacteroidota; class Bacteroidia; order UKL13-3; family UKL13-3; genus B1. The sequence goes on along the minus strand of JBILVK010000148.1, from coordinate 2,938 downwards.
TTAGATAGCCTTGCCAAACCAGAATACATGCGCAAGTATTTCTTCTTACATGAGCAAATTTCTGGAACTGCAGTTAATATTCAGAACAATGAGAAAGGCCGCGATTTACCTAGGTTAAAAGCCATTCAATTGCGCAAGACACGGTCCGAAAGTTGGAAGTTTTGGACCATTTTATTTACCTTATTTTTCTTGGCCTTAATTAGGTTGATAAACATCAAACGCTTTAATGAAATATTGCTCTCTGGCTTTGATTTGCATGCCGATTACCAAAATTATACAGGCAAAACCAGCAATTATATCTGGAGCAATATGGGCCTATTTCTCAATTTTATTTTCTCTGTCGCCCTCTTTTTGGTCCACCTTTTTGAAGTAAACAGGCAGATAGAAACCGATAGTTTTTACTTGCTCTTTTGGCAGTTATCTATTTTGTTGATGTTTATTTATGTGGCCAAATTTTTCATCAATATCATCATAGGAAATATTTTTAAAATGGTTTCAACAAGCTATGTTGCCCTGTTTAATGCCATGGTGGTAAATAATCTTTTGGGGGTAATTTTGGCCTTTTTAAATTTATTTTTTGTGTTTGTATCCGACCCCTTTACGGCCAATGTAATATCGGTAATTATATTGTTAACACTGCTGACTTCGGTGATTTATAGAGAGATAAAAAACTTGATTATGACCCAACAAAAAGGGCAGTATCAATTTATTTACATTTTTTTGTATCTTTGCAGCCTCGAAATACTCCCCTGGTTGGTTGTGTTTAAACTGTTTTTAAATAGCTGGTAGATTGAAAAAAGAAAAAATAAAAAGTATCCTCATCTCTCAGCCAAGGCCTGAAAGTGTTAAATCGCCCTGGTTCGATTTAGAGAAGAAGTATAAACTTAAGATGGACTTTAGACCATTTATCATGGTTGAACCAATTACTGGTAAAGAATTTAGAAACCAGAAAATTAACATTCTTGAGTACACTGCCATTATTTTAAATTCTAGAAATTCTGTCGACAATTTCTTTAGGATGTGTGCCGATTTAAAACTAGAAATACCCATAGACATGAAGTATTTCTGCGTAAATGAAAGCATCGCTAATTATTTAGCTAAATACATTCAGGTTAGAAAGCGCAAAATATTTGTAGGTAAAGGAACAGAGTTAGAGTTGTTTCCTTTATTTAAGAACCATCCTACAGAAAAATTCTTGTTCCCATGCAGCGATTGGCGCAAGCAAGACATCGAAAAATTCATGAAAAAAAGCAAGTTTCAATTTAAAGAAGCTTTCTTCTATCGTATCAAGTCGTGCGATTTATCAGATTTAACCCATGTAAATTACGATATTATTGCATTTTTTAGTCCGGCCGACATTCGTTCATTGTTTGAGAATTTTCCAGAATTTAAACAGAACAAAACATTGATAGCGGGCTTTGGCGCAACAACCATCAAAGCTATGGTGGAAGCGGGTTTGGTGGCAAATATACAAGCCCCAACACCACAAACTCCTTCTATGATTACGGCGGTAGATAAACACATAGAAGCCCACAACAAGGCTGTCTAATCAAGTGTACTAACCCGAAAAATTCTCTTAATTTTCAACATTCTTCCTTTTCTTTAGAATAATTTATATATTCGTAAATACGTTTGTATGGTATTATTATAAATTTAAGCGAATGAGGTCAATCTTTACACGAGTTATTTTAGGAGCAGCGATGTTGAGTCTTGCAGCAAATGTTGCAGCCCAACAAGATCCACATTACAGTCAGTTTATGTACAATAAGCTGAATTTTAATGCAGGCTATGCTGGAGCTACCGATGGAAAAATTTGTGCAACACTAATTCACAGAAATCAATGGTCGGGTTTTGGCGGAGGCACATCTACAGTAGGTAATACAACCATCGCTAGGGGAGATGCACCAACCAATTTGGTAGGTTCTATCAACGCAGCCTTAGGTTCAAGAATTGGAATTGGAGCAACCATTGCTAGCGACGATCAAGGATTTGAAAACATGGTGATGCCACGTTTAACTTTATCTTACAGACATCCGATGGGAGATAAAGGAACATTGGCAGCAGGTGTAGGTATTGGATACATGCAAAGAAATTTGCAAGGAGATAAATTAAAAGCATTAGATCCAAACGACCCTAATATTCCAGATGAAAAAGTTTCGGGTACAGCCATGGATGTTGATTTTGGTTTGTACTATACCAAAGATAATTTGTTGGGCGTGGTAAATAATTTCTATGCAGGATTTTCGGCCACCCACTTAAATAAAAATGTAATAACTTATGAGTGGAAGTCGTTTAGTACAGAAATTCAAAGCGACATACACATGTATTTTGTAACGGGTGGTGAGTACGAGTTAAACAGCACCATGAAATTGCAACCCAATATTTTGATTAAGAAAGATCCAGCTAAAATACAAACAGATTTAAACTGCTTTTTGGTTTGGAACGAAAATATTAGAGGAGGTTTAACATGGCGCCCAATGGATGCAGCAGTGGTTTTGGTTGGATATGAATTTCCATTCGGATTAAATGTTGGATATAGCTACGACCTTACTACCTCTAAGATTTTATCATATAGCTCGGGCTCACATGAAATAATGGTACGCTATTGCTTTGGCGTAACAATACCTAGAAAGGTTCCAGTATTAAGATCTAGGTATACACCGAGATTCATGTAATAATATTCAGACATTTACGTTTTCTTAACAAAATAATTTCACTAAAACTTGTATTATAGAGCAGAAATAATAATTTTGCCACATTACAGTCATTAATATTTAACATAACGATGAAGCAATTTAAATGGATTTTCTTCTTTTCTCTGGCTACTATCCTTACAGGATGTGGTTTGAGCAACGACAGAGGGGAATTAACAGGAGTAGGCGGTAGGAGTGCTTGGTTTCACCCACAGCCTTATGGTACTGTTTATATCCCTTCGGGT
>JBILVK010000165.1:0-5036 GCA_044370475.1 Bacteroidia bacterium | reverse complement strand
CATTCACGTGGGATCGAATGAGCAAGACATTCCCAATGCAATGATTGCGCCTAATAAGCAAATCACTGTTACGGCATTCTACATGGATGAGACCGAAATCACCAATAATGAGTATCGTCAGTTCGTAAACGAAGTAACGGATTCAATTTTCCGTGATAGAATGGGGGAGAAGTTTCAAATTCCCATCATTGATCCTATCACAGAAGAGGAGACAGGTGAGCATGCCATTAATTATAAAGTGCGTATCGAGCCAGAAGATTTAAAGAATGGCGAGATTAATGATATGTTTTACCAAGGTGGTGAGCAATATTACCGTGCTAAGCAAATTGATGTACGTAAATTGAAATACAGATACGATTATGTGAATTTGCGCGAAGCAGCTTTGTTGCACAAACAAGATGCGTACAAGCGTAACCGTGCCGATTTCAAAAAGGAAGTTACAGTAGAAATTTATCCAGATACATTGGTTTTCATGCGTGATTTTACCTATGCATACAATGAGCCAATTTCAACCATGTACTACTGGCATCCAAAATATGATGATTATCCTGTAGTAGGTGTTAACTGGAAACAAGCCCGTGCATTTGCACATTGGAGAACTTTCCACTTAAATTCATTCTATGCAGAAAACGAAGAAAATGGAGTAACCGATTTCAGGTTACCAACAGAATATGAGTGGGAATATGCAGCTCGTGGTGGAAGAGATCAAACGATGTACCCTTGGGGTGGACCATACGTGAGAAATGCTAAAGGTTGTTCTTTGGCTAACTTCAAACCAGGTAGAGGAGATTATGGTGCAGATGGTGGTGTATATCCAATTCGTGTATCTTCTTATTTCCCTAATGATTTTGGATTGTATGATATGAGTGGTAATGTGGCAGAGTGGACCGTTTCGGCTTATGCAGAATCTGGACATTTATTCTCACATGATTTGAACTCAGATTATCAATATGACGCCAAAGACGAAGACAATGAAACCTTGAAGCGTAAAGTAATTAGAGGTGGATCATGGAAAGATATAGCACACTATATCCAAAATGGTACCCGTACTTACGAATACCAAGATAGCGCAAACTCATATACTGGCTTTAGGTTAGTACAGAGCTATGTTGGCCGTTCTAACAGGGACAAAAAATAACAAAGAAGAAACACACACAAACAAACTAAACAAATACTAAACTTAAAATTTTAATCAAATGAAAAACAGTTTTTTAGAAAGCAAAGGCTTTAAGTCTTTCATGGCAAAAGCTTACGGAATTGGAGCAGCAGTTGTAATCGTTGGAGCTTTATTTAAGATTCTCCACTGGCCTGGTGCTGACGCGATGTTGATGGTAGGTTTATTAACCGAGGCTGCCATTTTCTTTATTTCTGCATTTGAACCACCTCATCAAGAACCAGATTGGACATTAGTTTATCCAGAATTAGCTGGATTGGAGCCTAAAGAAAAGAAATCAGCTGGTAACAAAGGTAGCATCACTCAGCAATTAGATAAAATGATGGAAGAAGCTAAAATTGGTCCAGATTTGATTAACAGCTTAGGTAACGGAATGCGCACTTTGAGCGAAAACGTTAACAACTTAAAAGATCTTTCAACTGCAGCAGTAGCTACAGATACTTATACTAAGAATGTACAGCAAGCTGCTGATTCTTTAACTGGAATCAACACTTCTTATACCAAAGCAGTAAGTGCAATGGATAGCCTTGTAAGTGCTTCAGAAGGATCACGCGAGTATGGTGCTCAAATTGAAAAAATGACTAAGAACTTAGCTTCATTGAATTCAATCTATGAATTAGAAATTTCAGAATCTAATAACCACTTAAAAGGAATCAATGAGTTTGTAGGCGGTTTATCTAAAGTAGTAAGTACTTTAAATGATACCAATACAAATGCTGAGCATTTCAGAGGTGAGATGGATAAATTGAACAAGAATTTATCTTCATTAAACAGTGTTTATGGCAACATGTTAGCTGCTATGAACGTTCGTGGTAATTAATTAAAAAAAACTTTTCATAATAATAGTTAAAAAGAGATGGCTGGAGGTAAAGTAAGCGTAAGGCAGAAGATGATCAACATGATGTATTTGGTACTAACAGCATTGTTAGCACTGAATGTGTCTGCTGAGATCTTGAAGTCCTTCCATATGGTAGAGATAAGCATGGACCGTGCGGGTATGAACATCGATAAAAAGAATGATGGTACCTTAAAGGCTATTGCAAAATACCATTCAGATATTCCTACCGACCCAACTGGTACAGAGGCCTTCAACAAATCGTTGCAGGTAAAGAAGATTGCTGATGAAGGTGTAAAGTATTTTGCAGACCTAAAAGAGCAATTGATTACTACTGCTGGTGGTCGTAAAGATGGTAACCCTGATGAAGAGGTTGCACAAGCAAGTAACATTGAATTACACGCTAATTTAATGATTAACCAAGGTAAAGGAAAAGAGGTAAAGGCTAAAATCATTGAAATACGTGAGAAATTATTAGCACTTATGCCTAAAGACAAACAAGCTTCGATTAAGAGTGATTTGATTACAGAAGATCCAAAGAACTCTACTCAAACTTGGGAGTCGGAAATGTTTGAACATACGCCATTAGCAGCTGTTGTTGCTTTAATGTCGAAAACTCAAAATGACATCAAAAACACTGAATCACAAGTGTTAGATTATTTCAAATCATCTTTAACTGCTGATGTGATGATTATTGATCAATTAACACCACAGATTATTCCTGTAAATGGTACCAATATTACCCAAGGTAACAAGTATCAAGCAGAAATTTTCTTGGCAGCATCAAGTTCAAGATCAGAAGCTAGTATTACTGTTAACGGTACTCCATTGAGAAACGAAAGTGGAATCGGTAAATATGAGGTAACAGCTGGTCGCGAAGGTGAAAACAAATTTACAGCTGTAATCACTACAACTAACTCAAGCGGTAAGAAAGAAACATACTCAAAAGAAGGTTCATTCTTTGTAATGGCTCCTTTAGCGGTAATTTCTGCTACTAAAATGAATGTTGTGTACATTGGTTTAGATAATCCAATGTCGGTATCAGTGCCAGGTTTCTCAGCTAATAAAGTAGATGTAACTTGCGAGGGTGGTAATTTGAAAAAAGTGGGTAACTCAGGAGAGTTTACATTAACAGTGGATGGTTCTGTTAGAACTGTAAAAATCACTGCTAAAGTAGAAGGTAAGATGATGGGCTTTAAAGAGTACCGTGTACGTCAAATCCCTAAGCCTACGCCAATGTTAGGACCAATTGAGCAATCAGGTTCAGTGTCTATGGGACAATTAAAATCTGCAAACTTCGTTTTAACTGCATTAAAAGATTTTGCATTTGAAGGCGTTAAGTTTACACCTATTAGCTGGAACTTAGTTTATCAACCTAAAAATGGTCAAGCACGTGTTGCAAACGGAACAGGAGAGCAATTATCTTCTGAAGCGAAAGGTTTCTTAATGAATGCTCGCCCTGGTGATCGTTTCATTTTGATGAACATTAAAGCTAAAGGTCCTGCAGGAGCAGTTCCAATTCCATCTTCACTTGCATTAGAAGTAAGACAATAATTTAGAAAATCGAAAATCGACAAATGAAAAAGATAATAGGTATCGTTGTATTGCTGTTGCTATCATATAGCAACTTTGCCCAAGGGGTGTATGATGACTTCATCTACAACCGTCAGGCAGTTACAGAGCGTAAGGTTATTCCATGGCCTTATCTTCGTGAAGCAGATGTTATGTACGCCAAAAGGGTGGTACGTATCATTGATACACGTGAGAAACCAAACCAGCCAATGGCTTGGCCTAAAAATCCACTGAGCATCATTATGTATAATGCTGTGCGCGATGGTAAATTAGTTCCATACGAGAATGATTCATTGACTACACAAATGTCGATTGAAAAATTCATGACGCTAGGAACAGATACTGAGTATGTGGATGTACCTATTGATCCAAACGATCCTACTTTTACAGAAACAGATACCATTGTAAACCCAATGTTGCCTGAATTGCGTATTCAAAAGTTTAGGGTTGTAGAAGATTGGATTTTCGACAAGAAACATTCACAAATGTTTGTTCGCATCATTTCTATTTCGCCTCGTTACAATGTACGTTTAGGTGGGGTAGATTTAGGAGAACAAGATTTATGTGTATTCAAATACCATTCAAACGATGGATTAGACTTGAGACATTTCCTAATCAATTTCGAAATATTCAACCGTCAGAATGATGCAGCTAGGTTAACATACGACGATTGGTTTGAGCAAAGATTATTCAACAGCTATGTTGTTAAGGAAGCCAACCAACAAGACATGTATATCAGAGATTATGCAGAGTTCAAAGACAACGGTGTAGCAGCCATCTTAGAAGGTGAGCGCATCAAAAACGAATTATTCGAAAAAGAGCACGATCTTTGGGAGTACTAGAATCCACGAAATATTTAAAAAGGCCATTGCATAGTAGTGGCCTTTTTTTGTGCCTTAATAGCATGGTGTTGCGCTTTTCTTGCATTGGGTATATAATTGTGCATTAAACTTAATTTTGTCGCCATGTGCGTTAAAATAAAAGGTTTTGAAAATTGGATTATTGTTTTTGAGCAAGGTGTCCATGCAGCTGTCAATTGCTTTCAGATAATTGGGAATGTATGGTTAAAATTAATTCCCTGATAATGAGTAAATACAGGCGTTTCAGGCTTTTTTTTATATTAATTTAGTGAAATAGCTTGCATTTAAAAGCCCTAATCATATCTTTGCACTCCCCTTACGAAAGTAGCGGAAGCAAAAGGAGGCATAGCTCAGCTGGTTCAGAGCATCTGCCTTACAAGCAGAGGGTCCTTGGTTCGAATCCATGTGCCTCCACAAAAAACCACCGAATTTCGGTGGTTTTTTTATTTAATAGCCATGGATAAATTTACCCTATATATATTGTTTTCTAAGGTTCTAAATAAGTATTACGTAGGTTTTACAGGAGATAAAATAGAAGAGCGAATAAGAAAACACAATACCAACCATAAAGGATTTACAGGGGGAGTAGGCGATT
>JBILVK010000022.1:0-35477 GCA_044370475.1 Bacteroidia bacterium | reverse complement strand
ACGCTTTATAATCAGTTGGTTCAAACCGGAATTAGATGGGCTGAACCAAGGCATGGCATACAAATAAAATTGCGATTGTGGGTTGATTCTGCATAAATCTTACAGTTTTATCAGTAAACTTGCAAACCTTGTTATGGACAAAGAAATTCTATTAGAGGCTTATTCGCATATGTGTGCGGCAAGAGCCATGGCCAATATATACGACGCTAATCGGCCTATTACCAAGTATGTTCACTCTACAAGTAGGGGACATGAGGCCATACAATTAGCCATGGGAATGCAACTGACCGATGTGGATTTTGCAGCGCCTTATTACCGCGATGAGAGCATGTTATTGGGTATGGGAATGAGTCCGTACGAGCTCATGTTGCAATTATTGGCCAAAGCCGAAGATCCTTTTTCTGGTGGAAGAACCTATTATGGTCACCCCAACTTAAAGCGTGAGGGTTTTGTGCGTATGTTGCATTCTAGCAGTGCAACAGGGATGCAGGCTATTCCGGCAACGGGTATGGCGCATGGCATTGCTTATTTGGAAAGTCAAGGGTTAATAGATGAGCAAGAAAGGCCTGTTGTGGTTTGTAGTTTGGGCGATGGTTCTGTTACAGAGGGTGAAGTTGCCGAGGCTTGGCAAATGGCAGTATTAAAGAAATTGCCTATTATTTATTTGATTCAGGACAATGATTGGGGCATTAGTGCCAATGGTGCAGAGATGCGTGCCATGGATGCTTATGAATATGCGGGTGGATTTAAGGGAATGCAGCGCATGCGTGTGGATGGCAGTGATTTCTTGAAATCTTGGAACGCAGTGTTGCAGTGTATTGATTATGTGCGTGAGCACCGCATGCCTATTTTGTTGCATGCCAAAGTTCCTTTGTTGGGACATCATACTTCTGGGGTACGTAAAGAATGGTACCGCACAGATGAGGATATGAGCAAGCATTTAAAGGATGAACCGCTTCCAAAATTACATGCCCATTTATTGAGTATTGGGGTAAGCGAGGAGGAGTTAAAAGAGATTGATGAAATTGAAATTGATAGGGTAGCGCAACAATTTAAATTGGCTGTTGCTTCGCCAGAACCAGATCCTTCCACGGCAGAAGATTTTGTTTATGCGCCAAGTGGTGCGGCTTATGAGGTGGGCAATAGAAAGCCAGAGGGCAAGGAGCCTGTGGTAATGGTTGATGCCGCTTTACATGCGGTAGATGAGTTGTTGGCCAAGCATCCAGAGTGTTTGTTTTACGGACAAGATGTGGGTGCAAGGTTGGGTGGTGTATTTAGAGAGGCAGCAACTTTGGCCGTAAAATATGGGGAGGACAGGGTTTTTAATACACCTATTCAAGAAGCATATATTGTTGGTTCTACAGCGGGCATGAGTGCTGTTGGGGCAAAGCCTATTGTAGAGATTCAGTTTGCAGATTATGTGTGGACAGGCATGAACCAATTGGTTTGTGAGATAACCAAATCGAGTTACTTAACCATGGGTAAATATCCGGTAAGTGCGGTAATACGTATTCCTATTGGTGCTTACGGTGGTGGTGGTCCGTACCACAGTGGAAGTATAGAATCTACCTTGTTAACTTTAAAGGGAATTAAGATAGCATACCCAAGCAATGCTGCAGATATGAAAGGCTTAATGAAGGCTGCTTATTATGATGGCAATCCTTGCATTATGTTGGAGCACAAAGGTCTTTATTGGAGCAAGAATCCGGGTACTGAGTTGGCGCGTTGTGTGGAGCCCGATGAAGATTATATATTGCCATTTGGCAAGGCCAATACGGTATTAGAAGCCAGTGAAGAAGCGCAAGAAAATGGCGAATCTTGTGTGGTGGTTACCTATGGCATGGGTGTATATTGGGCCTTGGGAGCTGCAAAAGAATTCCCAGGTCAGGTAGAGGTATTAGATTTAAGAAGCTTATTGCCATTAGATGAAGAAGCGGTGATGGCAGCAGTTCGCAAGCATGGCAAATGTTTGGTCTTAACAGAAGAGGCATTAAACAATTCCTTTGCAGAATCTTTGGCCGCCCGTATCATGCAACAATGCTTTACTTCATTGGATGGTCCAGTTGCGACATTAGGCGCCAAGAATGTACCTGCGGTTCCGATGAATATGGGATTAGAATCAGAAATTTTACCCAATACAGATAAGGTTACTGCAAAATTGAGAGAGCTGCTTTTTTCGTAGGAATTTTCAAAATACATTTTTATACAGATAAGGGTTCGGATTGCAAATCCGAACCAGCCTTTATTTAAGCTATTGCAAAGCAAAAATGTTAGTACTTATGTTTAAAAGCTAGTGCGGATTTGTAATCCGCACTTTGTTGCAGAAATGCCAGCTAATTTAAAGCTAATTAAACGTATACATGATACCCAGGTTTTGAACGGGGTTTACGCCAAATTTGTTTGAGGAATAGAGAATAGAGTTGCCTTGTCCTGCGCGGTTTTGAGCGTAGCTAAACGATACTTCAATATGACAAGATAACATAGCGTTTAATTGGTATGATAGTCCGCCAATGGCCCTAATTCCAGCAGTTTTAGAATTAATATTCCACTTTCCCGCATCCATGCCAAAACAACCATTAGAGGAATAATCTACCATGCCTTTGTTTTGTATGAAAAATATGTCACCAGCTACATAGGGCTTTAGATTTTTTGAACCGAATTTCTTTTCAATTCCCAAAGTGCCTTCAAAGGAATTGATAAAGCCATTTTGTGAACTTTGATAAGTGCTGGCTTCTTCTATAAAAGTGTTGTTGATTTTTTGTTTTCCGTACCCAAAGGAACTGCGGAGTTCAATTGCATTTATTTGAACCTTATATTGCATTCTGCAAAGCAGGTTCTTTGGTATATTGGTAATAAAACCATCAGCAGTAGAGCTGGAGGTATAGGGTGTGAGCAGGCTTGCGCTCATGCCAATTTGGTGAATCGGTTTTTGCGCAATGGCTGGTAAGGCAAGCAAACTAAGAAAGACGATTTTTACAATTAATTTCATGGTATAATTTATTGTAAATCAAACTTAAGCTATTTATTGAGAATAGCAAAATCATCTTGTTTATTAAATAAATATGTGATTACTTTGTAATTACATAAATGAAGATCATGGAAATTTCAATCATAAAAATTGGCAATTCGAAAGGGATTAGGTTGCCAAAAACTGTTTTGGAAAAGTATGAGATATATGAAACAATCAACTTAGTGATGGAAAAAGATTGCATTGTTTTAAGGCCAGTTAAAGAGCCAAGAAAAGGTTGGGATTTGGCATTTAAAAAAATGCATCAAAATGAAGAAGATCAACTTTTGATTAATGATGTTTTTACAGAGGAGGATTTTGAGGAATGGTCATAAAACAATACCAGATTGTTTTGGTTAACCTTGACCCTACAATTGGCAGTGAAATCAAGAAGACCAGACCTTGTGTGGTTGTGTCTCCTAACGAAATGAATAGGCACCTTCAAACCATTGTAATTGCTCCTATGACAAGCGCTTCAAAAGACTATCCAACTAGGATTCCCTTGGTTCATCGCAAAAAGGCTTCTTGGATTGTGTTGGATCAAATTCGAACCATAGATAGGCAAAGAATTATTAAACCTTTGGGCACCCTTTCTTCCAATGAAATTTTGCAGGTTAAACAAGTTCTTAAAGAAACGTATGTTGATTGAATTAGTATAATTGGTTCGGATTGCAAATCCGCCCCAGCTTTATTTTAAGCCGATGCTGTCATCATAGCCATTGCTGGAATAAAAAAAACCAGTGGACACAAAAAACGCCAGTGCGGATTTGCAATCCGCACTTTGTTACAACAAGCGTTTTCAATGTCCTCCAAAATCACAAATTAGATTTAAGAATACTGATATAAATTTGTTTTTTGTAGCCAAGGATATTGGTAAATTGCAGTATGAAGGAATTGCAAAATTTGCTGACCAAGCAAAGAATTTTTGATGCAGCGGCAATCAATGAAACGAGTGAATCATTAGATAAGCTTTACCAATTATTGCCCAAGAGTGAAAGCAAGCTTATTAAGCTGCACGAAGCCTTACTTTTTAGTTTGGCTTATCCGGGCTCAGAGGAGATTTACAACAAGTGCCAATTGCTGATGCAGCGCTTGGTTCAGACCGTTGCTGAAAGGGTTTTGAACGACAAAAATGCATTCTATAATTCTGGCATTACAGGCTCCATAGTATGTGCCCAATTTGGACTCTTGCTGAACCAATATTTGCTGGAGCAGAAATTGCGTGTGTTGGAACTTTCTGGTATTGATGGCGAAAATTCTGATTTGGTGAGCAAATTAACCCATACCTTGGATAGCGTGGAACAGGAGCTTATGCCCAATGATTCTGCCTATTTTGAATCGTGGCAAAAACGTTATTTGCAGGGCATACAGGAAGCTCAACATTTGCATAAATATTACATAGAAGCTTGCATGCAAATGCATGGTTCCATTTCCTATAAAGAATCAGTATTTGCCGGATTTCAACTGTTTACTGAGTTTAGCTTGGATAGTCATATGCTTGGCTTGAGCAATGGCAGGCTGGATGCTAGATCCTTTAAACCTTTTATGCATACAAACGGCATACAAAAAAAATGCAGCATTGAAGAGGTGTTTTTATATGGCAAACCTAAGCAGGTAAAACTAAGCGCAACGCAGCAAGAACATCTGGTGCGTTTGGCGCGTGGAAGCATGGCGAGTTTGTTGCGTGAAACAGATACTTTTACTTATGCCCAAACGCATGAAACCGAATTGTTTGATATGGGTAAGGGTATTTCTATTGCACTCTATTATATGGTTTCGGAGCAAAAATTTGCCTTGCAATCTTATGTTGGATATTTGCTATATAAAAACGGTTTGCCAATGGCCTATGGGGGTTGTTGGTTGTTTGGTGAGCAAGCTGCTTTTGGCGTAAATGTATTGCCGCCGTATAGGGGAGGAGAATCGAGTTTGGTGGTATCACAATTATTACGTTTGTATCATTTTAGGTTTGGCATCGCTCAATTTACTGTTGATCCGTATCAAATTGGTCAGGGTAATTCTGATGGCATACAGTCTGGTGCTTTTTGGTTTTATTATAAACTTGGGTTTAGGCCCATGCAAGCTGATTTGTTTCAATTAGCAGAACAAGAAATGGCGCTGATGCAACAAGATAAGTTGTACAGAACGCCTACAAAAACTTTGATTAAGTTAGCCAATAGCGATTTGTATTGGAAGCCGCAAAATACCTCTCCAACATTTATTCCCCTGCTAGTTATTTCAGATAAAATTAGTGCACATGTGGCCAATAATTTTAATGGCAATAGAGACTTGGCACTTAAGACGGCTGTTAAAAAATACCAGCATTATACGCAAACCAAAATAAATAAAAATTCCTTTTTGAACCGATTGCTCATTACGCTCGATAGCATTGGTGCATTTGAAAAATTAAGTCCAACCCTACTTTCAAAAATTGGAATGGCTTACCACCAAAAGGACAATCAAGAAGCCAAAACACATCTGAAATTGCTTGGGTTAAAGGCATATTGGCAATTGTTTAAATAGAATTTTGATTTTTAATATAATTATGGTTTAGTTATTTTTTATTATGTTTGATAAATAGTCAATTGAGTTTCATTGAATTTTCCTAAAAGTTGATATGAATAATTTAATTGAAAATTAAATACTAGGAGTAACTGAAAATCCTTAAGAGTAGGGAATAATTATAAATCTAAAAATATGGAATCACAAAAAGTCGACATGTTTATTTTAACAAATGGAAAGTTTTTTGATAGCGAGCAAGTTCCTATTATAAGAGATAGATTATTAGCCATAGATGATTCTAAATGGGCAGCTATTTCCACCATTCAATTTAAGGACCCCACAACTAGTTTGATTGTTTCAATTTTAGCAGGTTCTTTAGGTGTAGATAGATTTATTATTGGTGATACCGGACTTGGGGTTGGCAAGCTTTTAACATGCGGTGGATTAGGAATATGGGCCATAGTCGATTGGTTTTTAATTAAAGGTGCTACCAGAGAAAAAAATACTAATAAATTGAATCCATTCCTATACTAATGGTATTAAATCGAAGCAAATTAGCCTTCTTGCTATTTGGTTTGTGCATTATTGGCTATGCTTGGCTTTTTGTTAATTGGAAAATTGAAAGTGATTTAGGGTGGCAACCTTTCAAAGTTTGTGTTTTTAAAAACATAACAAATATACCTTGTCCATCTTGCGGAACTACAAGGTCTATTTTTGCACTATTGGATGGTAGGATTTTTGATGCATTGATGCTAAATCCATTTGGATTTATTGTCATCATTATTTTGGTGCTTGCACCCGTTTGGGTTTTATTTGATGTTATTTTTAATGCGAAAACTTTATTAACTTTTTATAGAAAAGCAGAGGAGTTTTTGTCTCAAAAAAGCAATGCTATACCACTAGTTTTGTTAGTAATTTCTAATTGGTTCTGGAATATTTTAAAAGAACTTTAGTTATGTCAAATACTTTTAATTACGTGCCTGGAGAACATGAATCTGAAAAAGCTTCAAATAGCTATTTAATGTCGCTTATTGCCATTATCGCTGGTTTGCCGTTGCCAATTATAAATTTAATTGCTACCCTTATTTTTTATTTGGCCAATCGAAAAGGAACATATTTTGTTAGGTGGCATTGTACACAAGCGCTTGTTTCTCAAATTTCTTTGTTATTTATGAATAGTTTTGGATTTTGGTGGACTATTTCAATAATTTTTATGGATGAGAAAGTTACCAATGTGTATATAGGTTATTTGTTGACTGTTTTTATTTTTAACGTGGTAGAATTTATAACTACTATTTATTCAGCCATTAAAACTAGAAAGGGAATACATGTGAAATGGTGGTTTTATGGAGATTTAACGGACCTCTTATGTAGGAAATAGCCCATGAAATTAGTCTTACAGTTTGTTGTTTTAATAACTTTATTTTTTTCTACTTGGTTTGGCTTAAGTAAAATTGATTGGGTGGAAGTTTTGACCATTGATGAAGTTAGCCAAAATACAGAAGTAAAATTGGGGGAGGTTTTTTGGGATTTGATAAGAAAAGGTGAGAAGGAAATTGATAACCCTGAAATCAATAGCACTTTAGATTCTTTATTGACTAAAATTTGTGAATCAAACCAAATTGATAAAGATAAAATTAAGCTACATCTTGTTAATAATAATGATGTGAATGCTTTTACTTTACCCGATAATCATTTGGTTTTATATACTGGATTAATTTTAGCAACTGAAAATGAAGCGGAATTATGCAGTGTTTTGAGTCATGAAATTGCACACATGGAACTAAAACATGTGATGAAAAAGTTATTGAAAGAAGTTGGATTAACTATTTTAGTTTCTATTACAACGGGAAATGAAAGTGCTGGGAAAGGTAAAGAAATATTGCAGTTGCTAACATCAAGTGCCTATGATAGAAATTTGGAAAAAGAGGCAGATATGCAAGCAATCGATTATCTGAAAAGGGCGAAAATTAATCCAGAACATTTTGCAAACTTCTTATTTAAATTGGCTGAGAATGAATCCAATTCAATAAAGTATTTGAATTGGGTAAGCACACATCCGAATTCCGAGGAAAGAGCAAAGTATATTGTCTCAAATATTGGAAAAGCTCAATATCCCAATATTCCTATTTTAAGTAAACAGACTTGGGACAAACTTAAATCATACCTTGAAAATTCAGATAGCAACGATAATTTGTAAACTTTAACCGTTTCGTTTTTTATTTTGCTATTTATTTCTCCCCAAATTTTGGCTTTCCCCCAACAAATGCGCAAATTTGCGCTTTCGTATAATTACCATGAGCGAGACACAACCAATAGGCATTTTAGCCACTGTAGACCAAGCCAAGCAACTCGGATTGCGTGAAGAAGAGTTTGAGAAAATAAAAGAAATTTTGGGAAGAACCCCAAACTTCACCGAATTGAGCATCTACAGCGTAATGTGGAGCGAGCATTGCTCGTATAAAAATTCAATTGTTTGGCTCAAAACTTTACCCAAAGAGGGCGAAAAAATGTTGGCCAAAGCAGGAGAAGAAAATGCCGGACTAATTGATATTGGCGATGGTTTGGCTTGTTGCTTTAAAATAGAATCTCATAACCACCCAAGTGCTATTGAGCCTTACCAAGGTGCAGCAACTGGTGTAGGCGGTATTAACCGCGATATTTTTTCAATGGGTGCAAGGCCTATTGCCCAGTTAAACTCCCTTCGTTTTGGAAATATTGAAAACGAACGTACCAAATGGTTGGTGCGTGGTGTGGTTAAAGGTATTGGCAATTATGGCAATGCTTTTGGTATTCCAACCGTGGGTGGTGAGGTTTATTTCGACGATTGTTACCAAATAAATCCCCTTGTTAATGCCATGAGTGTAGGTATTGCCAAAGTGGGTAAAACCGTATCTGCCATTTCTGAAGGCTTAGGAAATCCTGTTTATATTTTTGGTTCGGCCACTGGTAAAGATGGTATCCATGGAGCAGCTTTTGCATCAAAAGATATCACAGAAGATTCGGCCAAGGACTTGCCTTCTGTGCAGGTGGGTGATCCTTTCTGGGAGAAATTAATTCTTGAAGCAAGCATGGAATTGCTTGAGCAAACAGATGCTGTGGTGGGTATGCAAGACATGGGAGCAGCAGGTATTACTTGCTCTACCAGCGAAATGAGTGCTAAGAGCAAGACAGGTATGAAGGTTTGGCTAGATAAAGTTCCTATGCGCCAAGCAGGCATGAAAGATTGGGAAATTTTATTGTCGGAAAGCCAAGAACGCATGCTGGTAATTGTGCATAAAGGAAAAGAAGCAGAGGTAGAGCGCATCTTTAAAAAGTGGGATTTAACCTATGCCATCATTGGCGAGGTTACAGATACTGAACGCGTGCAATACTATATGAATGGCGAGCTTAGGGCCGATATTCCGGGTGAAAGTTTGGTATTGGGTGGTGGTGCTCCTGTTTACCACCGCGAATACACTGAGCCAAAATATTTTAAAGAAATAGAGAAGTTTAACATCAACCAAGTTGCAGATATTGAATTGAGCGATGCGCCTGCTATTGCGAAGTATTTAATGGGTCACCCCAATATTGCTAGCAAGCGTTGGGTGTATAACCAGTACGATAGCATGGTGGGAACCATTAACCAAACTACCAATGCGCCTAGCGATGCTGCTGTGGTAAAGGTGAAAGGTACTGATAAATCTATTGCCATGACGGTTGATTGCAATAGCCGTTTTGTATATGCTAATCCTTTTGTGGGCGGCATGATTGCCGTTTCGGAAGCAGCGCGTAACTTGGTTTGCTCGGGCGCAGAGCCTGCTGCCATTACCAATTGCTTAAATTTTGGCAATCCTTACAATCCAGAAGTATACTATCAATTTGTATATGCCATTAAGGGCTTAGGCGAAGCTTGTAAAAAGTTTGATACTCCCGTAACAGGCGGTAATGTAAGCTTCTACAACCAAAGCAGCGATGACAACGCCGTGTTCCCAACACCAACTATTGGTATGGTGGGATTATTAGGTTCAGGCAAAAAACACATGACCCTCAACTTTAAACAAGCGGGTGATATCATTTACCAAATTGGCACCTCTAAAAACGATCTTGGCTGCTCGCATTATTTAGCGCACTTTAAGCAAGTTGCCCAGTCGCCAGCCCCTTATTTTAACCTAGATGAGGAGCATCAATTGCACCAATCTGTATTAAAATTAATCAATGCCGGTCTGATCCAAAGCGCCCATGATGTAAGCGAAGGCGGTTTACTTACCTGTTTACTAGAAAGTGCCATGCCTAATAACCTATCTTTTGAGGTAAGCAAAACAAGCGAGTTAAGAACAGATGCTTTCTTGTTTGGCGAAGCACAAGGTAGGGTAGTGGTAAGCGTTGACCCTAAGAACCAAGAGGCTTTTGAGGCATTATTAAACGGTTTGAACCAAGGATTTGAAAAGTTGGGAACAGTAAGCACAGGTGAGGTAAAAGTAGGTAGCCATTCTTTTGGGGCATTAAGCAATTACAAGACTATTTTTGAAAATTCCTTAGAAGAACAATTAAGTTAGGATAAACAAATAAATGGCACTAGACCAGATAGAGGACAGTACCCTAGGAGGGAAGGAAATGGGTTTCTTTGACCATATAGATGAGTTAAGGAAACATATTATTAGAGCGGCAGTTTCGGTATTGGTTTGTTCTATAGTAATCTTTTTTAACAAGAGCTTATTATTTGATACCATTTTGTTTGGTCCCATGAAGGTCGACTTCTGGACCTATAGGCAGATGTGCGATTTGTCATATTGGCTTACGGGCACAGATGTTTACTGTGTAAAGGAAATGGGATTTGTGCTATCCAATATTGATATCACTGGACAGTTTACGCAGCACTTATTTATCTCCTTTGTGGGCGGATTTGTGGTGGCTTTTCCCATTGTCTTGTGGCAGGTTTGGGCCTTTATTAAACCAGCACTTAGCAACAAAGAAATTACCTATGCTAGGGGCTTTGTGTTTTTTAGTTCCTTGTTGTTCTTTATGGGCATTGCCTTTGGGTACTTCTTATTATCTCCGCTCTCTATTAACTTTCTTGGTTCTTATAAAGTAAGTGAGCTGGTAAGCAATGAAATTAACTTAGAATCGTACATTTCCTTTTTGGCTACCATCACCTTTGCGTGCGGACTCATTTTTGAAATGCCCATGTTGGTTTATTTTTTGGCTAAAATTGGGGTGTTGAGTAGCGGACTCATGCGCAAATACAGGCGTTACGCCCTTATTATTATCCTTATTTTATCTGGTATTCTAACGCCATCGCCAGATATGGCCAGTCAGGTAATGATGGCACTGCCTTTATACGGGTTGTTTGAAATTAGTATTTTGGTGGCCATGAGGGTAGAAAAAAATAAGTTGAAATAAAAAAAGGCTTGCAAATTTTTTCTTAAATGCCTTACATTCGTATAAACAATAATAAAAAATGAAATTAAATAAATTTTTAGCCATTGCTATGGCTGCTACCGCACTTACTTTTAGTGCTTGTTCTAAAGATGATAAAAAAGATGATCCAACACCAGTAGATTATTCAGCTAATTTGGTTGGAAAAGACTGGAGAATTACAGGATTATTATTGGTTTCTCCAGGTGGAACTATTGATATGTTTGCTGCAATGGATGCTTGCGAGAAAGATGATTTAATTGAATTTTTAGCAAGTGGTTCTATGACAGATAAAGCAGGTGCTACAAAATGTGATCCTGCAGATCCAGATAGCGCACCAGGTGGATTTTGGGCTTTGTTAAACAATGGCTCTCAATTACGCATTATTGATGGCGATACTTCTTATGCTTCTGTAAAAGAATTAACAGCTAGTTCATTAAAATTAGAGATGACAGAAGATGATATGGGTGTTACCTATACCTATAAAATTAGCATGGTTAAAAACTAAGCTATATTAATGCATTTGAAAGAAAAGCCACCCAATTTTGAGGTGGCTTTTTTTATTTCGGCATAAGCACTTAATTTTGAACAATGAAAATAGCAATAGGCTGCGATCACGCAGGTTTCGATTATAAAGAGGCCATTAAGGCCACCTTAACAGCTCAAGGTCATGAAGTAGCCGACTTTGGTGCCCATAGCACCGCATCAATGGATTACCCTGATACCTCACATCCTGTGGCATCTTCGGTAGAAAACAAAGACAGCGAATTGGGTATCCTTATTTGCGGAAGCGCCAATGGTGTTGCCATGACAGCCAATAAACATCAAGGCATACGCGCTGCAATTTGCTGGGACAATGAATTGAGTTCATTAGCACGTACCCATAATGATGCAAATATTGTTTGTTTGCCTGCTAGGTTTATTGATTTAAACAAGGCACAAGAGATTGTGGCAACCTTTATTTCAACTCCTTTCGAGGGCGGTAGACATGCCAACCGGGTAAATAAAATTGCCTGCTAGGTAGCTCCATGCAAAACATCGCTGAGTTGGTTCAGACCGGAGATAGAAGGGCCCTTGCGCGCTTTATTTCTTGGGTAGAAAACGAGGTTGCTGGCTATGAAGAAATTTTAGCCTCCTTACAAATTAACAACACTCCTTTAATAGGCATCACGGGTCCGCCCGGCGCTGGCAAGAGCACACTCATCAATGGCTTAGCAAGTTACTGGCTGAACCAAGGCAAAAAGGTAGCGATAGTGGCGGTTGACCCAAGTTCTCCGTTTAACCAAGGAGCCTTAATGGGTGATAGGTTAAGGATGAGCGAGCATTTTTTGAACCCCAATTTGTTTATCAGAAGTATGGCAAGTAGGGGAAGTTTGGGCGGATTAGCTCCTAAGATTTTTGAAGTATGTGATGTGCTGCGCGCGGCTGCTTTCGATTATGTGATTATTGAAACAGTGGGGGTTGGACAAAGTGAGGTGGAAATTGCAGCACTGGCCGATACCACAGTATTGGTGCTGGTTCCAGAGGCTGGTGATGATATTCAAACCATTAAAAGTGGGGTGATGGAAATTGCCGATGTTTTTGTTTTAAACAAATCTGATAGGGCAGGAGCAGCCATTTTTGAGAAAAATTTATTGATGTTAGCACATCAGTATGCCCAAGAAAATTGGGAAACACCGGTGGTGAAAACGGTGGCTTCGCAACAGGGTGGAATCGAAACCTTGGCTGAAGCTATTCTAAGGCACGGTAGCTTATCTGTTAAAGGGAGTAAACGTGTGCACCTATTGGCACAAAAGGCCTTAGTGCTTATTAAGGCTTTGCGCACCCGCGATATAAAATTGCCCTTGTTAGAGAGTGAGTTGGAAGAAGCAATGAACAATTCTCATTTTAATTTGTATCGTTTTATAAGAAAGTATCAATCCTCCAATTAAAAACATATGCGCATTCTTCTTATATCTGGTTCTGCAAGGGCCAACAACAATACCCTTAGAGTGGCCAAGGCTTTGCAAAAGGAGTTTGCTAAGGCGCATGAAGTAAACATCATAGATTTTGTTTCTTTTGATATTCCTTTGATGGCGCAAGGCGGACTAAAAGCAGATGATTTAAGTCCTTTCCAGTCCTCGTTAATAGAAGAGTTTAACCTTGCTCAGGTAATTGTTATTATATCTCCAGAATACAATTGGAGTACAACACCAGAAATCTTAAACATGCTACATTACTTGCCTGCCAGGCCTTTTGAGCATTTGTTTAACAACAAAGTGTTTTCGTTTGTGGGAGTTTCTACAGGCAAAGGAGGCAAAGCACCAGCCATTCATCTCATGCAAATCGTGAATAAATTAATCAGCTTTGGTAACCATGATTCTTTGGTTTCTTCGCGCATATTTGAGGCACATTATACCAAAGAGGTATTAGATGCAGAGGGCAATGATTTAGGCAACGAATTATTCAATAAAGGTCTGCAAGATTATTGTAATTACACCTTGCGCATCGCGGCGCGTTGGTTCAAACCGTAAAAAAATATTACTTGTTGGCTAAGGCAAAATCTTCAATGCGCATACCCGCAGCGTAGATGTGTTGCAGAGTATCTTCGCGCATGTTTTGCTCGAGTTCAAAATGGTAAATGCCTTTTTCTTTGAAACGCATTTGCGGATAAATAGCAACTTGAAAATCGTATAAATCGCCCAAACCTTTTCCTTGCCAAATGCCCGCATCATTGATGAGCGTAAGTTCTTTGCGCTCCTTACTTTCCGTTTTTGAAGGAGAAGTTTGGTTTACCATCACAAAAAAATTGCTATATTTATAGTCTGAACCAACCCGTAAATTGAGGTAAACATTATAGGTTTTATTAGTATCATCTATGTTTACATCAAAGGCAAGTTTGTTTTTATAATACCATTCCTGATTAGGCAAATCTTTGTTTTCATCAATCAATTTGGCAGGGTCGCAAGCCATCATGAATGTGAGGGCAAAGCCTATTAAATAAAATTTATAGGTGGCAAATGGCTTCATCTATTCCGTTGGATTATTGTTGGTTGATTGGTTGTTATTAGGGTTGTTATTGGGTCTATTATTTCTATTTTGGTTATTGTTAGGCCTTCTAGGTGGTCTGTTGTTTGGGTTGTTACCTTCAGGTCGCGGCGTGTTGCCTTGCTGTGGCCCGTTTGTATTAGGTCTGTTGTTTGGATTGTTGTTGCCTTCTGGACGCGGTGCATTTCCTTGCTGAGGGTTGTTTGTATTTGGGCGGTTGTTTGGATTGTTGCCTTCGGTTCTGGGTGCGTTATTGTTAGGCCTGTTGTTGCCTTCTGGTCGCGGACCATTAGGTCTTGGGCCTTGGTTGTTGCGCGGACCTTGGTTCGGTCTTGGAGTCTGATTATTGCTTGTTGAGGCGCCAGGATTGTTGCCAACTGGATTACTATTGCCAGCGTTATTGTTGCTCCTGGTTTTATTGTTTTTATTGCGCCCTTGGTTCTTTTTATTCCTATCGCGCTCATCCAATCGGCTTAAGCTACCAACTCCCATATCATTCTTAAATTCAAGTTCCACTTTCTCTGTTTTAAGAGGCACTTTAATTTGAATTTCGAGGGTAGGTTTTTCGCCTCTTCTGTTCATCTCCATAAACTCAGTTACCTTCTTCACAGGCAAGCTTAACCATTCGCCACCCAATTCTGTTTGGGGTGCAAACCACATGAGTTTTTTAAGGATATCTGTTTTAACAGAACGGAAAGACTTTTCTTCCGCAAAATGGAGGGTAACTACATTTTCGTTTGGAAAATCTTTAAGGGCTTCCACATAAGATTCTAATTCATAGTTAAGGCAACACTTTAGCTTACCACATTGGCCGCTTAGTTTAAGTGGATTAAGTGATAAATTTTGGTACCTAGCTGCACTGGTATTTACCAGTTTAAAGTCTGTAAGCCAAGTGCTGCAACACAATTCTCTGCCACATGAGCCAATAGCGCCAAGTCTTCCAGCCTCTTGCCTGTAACCAATTTGGCGCATTTCAATTCTTACCTTAAAGCTTTCTGCCAAACGCTTAATAAGCTCTCTAAAATCTACGCGCTCATCTGCAGTGTAGAAAAAAGTTGCCTTTCTTCTATCGCCTTGATATTCTACATCACTTAGTTTCATGCTAAGTCCCAACTCCATGGCAATGCTTCTTGCTTTGTACATGGTTGGCACTTCTAACTCTTGATTTTCTTTATACTTAGCTACATCCGCTTCGGTAGCTTTGCGCATGATTTTTCTAAAATCTGTATCATGCTCGCTGCGGTTGTATTTTTTTAGTTGAAGCTTTACCAGTTCTCCCTTTAAACTCACTTTACCAATATCGTAGCCATTTTCGGCTTCAACCACCACATATTCGTTTACAAAAAAGTCTATATGTGTGCTTTTGTAAAATTCTTTGCGGGTGCCTTTAAATCGCACTTCCACAATGTCGAATGGCTTCATATGTGGCGGAAGATCCATTTCTGCCAGCCAATCAAAAGTATTTAATTTGTTACACGCCCCCGAGCTACAACCCCCAGAGCCACATCCTCCAGTACTACATCCTCCCGATCCACAACCCATATATCTATCTAAATAATAATAGTTAAACCATACACTATACCGCAAAAGCGGATAGCAAAAATTTCGAATAATTGTTTAAGCCGCCTTTTGGGCGCTTTTCAATTGTCTGCCAATATACAAAGAAAGATTTAAAAACAGGATTTTCAGGTTAGCGTTCCTTTCGGCCGATATAACAGCCTCGTCTAAGCTCTTGATTATTTCACCCAAATTATTGGCATGTAAAAAGCTTGAGAACTTAACCAAAAACTGCAATTCCTGCTCATTTACCCGTATCAATTTTGGGTCGCCATACTTGTAAAGAAAGGCCGCCCGTATCATTTGAGTAGTATAGCCTAGGAAATTTTTTACATACTCTCTTCCATTGCCCGCCATATCATCTACCCACTTTTGCAATTCATCTACCTTGCCACTAAAACAAAAGCGCATCCAACTGCTAAAGGTCTCAAAGTAACCGTCGTGCTCAACTTCTAATAAAGACATTGCCAAATTATAATCACCGTCTGCCAAACGGGCAATGTCAATAGACTTTTGAGGCAAACATTGATGATGCTTTTGCAATGACTCTTCAATATCATGGTCGCTTAACTTTGGGACCTTTATTGTTTGCGCCCTAGATAAAATAGTAGCCAATACCTTTTCTGTATTATGTGCTACCAGAATAATTAAAGTACCCAAAGGCGGTTCTTCTAAAAGCTTTAACAAGATGTTTCCACTTAAGTTTAGGTACTCTGCCTGCCAAATAATTTGTGTTTTAAATTTGGCTTCATAACTGGTTAGGCTCAGACGGTTAATGATATCTCGGCACTCCTCATGGGTAATGTTTCCTTGCTTGTTGGCATTGCTATCAATGGTCTGAAGCCAATCATAGTTATTAAGGTAAGGGTTTTTTGTAAGTGCTTCTCTCCAGTCTTCAGCCAACTCCTTGCATTGCTTATAAGGTGTTATGGTAGGAAACGTAAAGTGCAAATCGGGGTGAATGAGTTTGTCAAATTTCACACAACTACCACATACCCCACAGCTATCATCTGGCTGCGGATTTTGACAATTAACATATTGCGCAAAGGCAATTGCTAAGGCTAAATTGCCTGATCCTTCTGGACCTACAAACAACTGAGTATGACTAATTCGGCCTGTATTGGCCATAGTTATTAGCTTCTCTTTTATAAAGTCCTGACCTATAATTTGTTTAAATAACACGATGTTGAATTTAGTAAAATGCAAGTTAAACATTTCATAATATTCTCTAAATAAAATATACATATTAAGGAAATATATCTTTAGATTACTACATTTGCTGTACATCGAGTGAATAACCAAATATTCAAATACAGGCTAGGTAACCACTGTCCAAATTGCGGATCTTGGGATTTAGAAAGGGTTTCTAGACCATTTTGGGCGCGTTATATTTTGTTTTTTCTGAACCTAAAGTCTTTTTGGTGCAGAAAATGTTTCAATATCATTACCTGTTTTCAGAAATACGATAAATAATCTTCACCAGAAGGATTATTTTTGAGCTATGGTAATTCAATTTATAATAGCACAAAGGTTTCACGCCAAGCTCAGTTTTCCTTTTATTTTATTTTTACTTACTCCATTTTTTTTGTTGGCACAAGCTCACAAAGGAGAAGAACTATATGTACCAGATAGCAATGCTTTGGTTCGAACCAAAATAAAAGAATGGCAAGATATTAAGTTTGGCTTGTTAATGCATTGGGGCGCCTACAGCCAGTGGGGCATTGTAGAATCTTGGTCAATTTGTCCGGAAGAATATGGCTGGTGCGAACGCAAAATGGGTAGCAATCCTGCCAATTACCAGACTTATTTAAAGGAATACGAGGCTTTGCAAAAAAGCTTTAACCCTACCTTGTTTAACCCAGATAAATGGGCCCGCGCGGCCAAAGAGGCTGGTATGAAGTATGTTGTTTTTACCACCAAACACCACGATGGTTTTTCCATGTTCGATAGCAAGTATACCAACTACAAGGTGAGCGATTCGAGTTGCGCATTTGCAGCAAACCCGCGTAAAAATATTACCCTAGAAATATTTAACTCTTTTAGGAAGGAGGGACTGTGGACAGGTGCGTATTTTTCTAAACCAGATTGGCATTGCCCAGATTACTGGGACCCTGCCTATCCGCCGCGTGATAGGAATGTAAACTATGAGCCAGAGGCCAACCCAGAGAAATGGAAGCGCTATACAGATTTTACACACAACCAAATATTGGAGTTGATGAGCGATTATGGTAAAATAGATATCCTATGGCTTGATGGTGGTTGGGTGTGTAAATCCTCAGCAGATGAAATTGACCAATGGTATAGTCATACTTTGAACGAAAGTGAACATAGGTATTTAAAACACCGCATGGTAAACCAAGATATTCAAATGGATGAATTGGTGAGAAAGGCGCGATTAAAACAGCCTAGTTTAATTGTGGTTGATAGGGCAGTTTATGGCAAAAATCAAAACTATTTAACGCCCGAAAACAGAGTGCCTGCAAAGCCTTTGCCTTATCCTTGGGAGAGTTGTATTATTTCTGGTGGTGGGTGGTCGCATACCCCAGATGCAAAGTATATGAATGGGAGAGAGGGTGTGCAATTGCTGGTAGATATTGTTGCCAAGGGAGGAAATCTCTTGTTAAACATTGCGCCAACTCCGCAAGGGGAGTGGCAGCAGGGTGCTTATGATTTATTAAAGGAGTATGGTGCTTGGATGAAAATCAACGGAGAGGCCATATACCATAGCAAGGTTTTGGCTCCTTACAAAGAGAACAATATTTGTCTCACCCAAGGCAAAAATGGCGAGGCCTATTTTATGTATTTAGCGGCCGAAAAAGAAAACACCTTACCAGCTTCCATTTTTATCTCCTCACATCAACCTGCAAAGAACGCAAAGATTAGTTTATTGGGTTCTCCTTTAAAACTAGATTATGTAAAAGAAGGTAGCGGCTTTAGGGTAATTATTCCAAGTTCCATACGCAACAATCCTCCTTGCCAGTATGTTTGGGTGCTTAAAGTGAGCAAGGTTCAAGAAACTAAGTAAGGGAAAATAGCTGGCTCATGAGTTGCCATTTTTCGTTAGGCTTACTGCCTTCAATGGCTTGCTGGTAGCGCCACATCAGCGCTTCCCATTCTTGTACCTTTGCGCTTTGCGCATCTAAATTGGCCTTGTGTTCAAAGCTAAAATCATCTTGGGTTTGCAAGACCATCATCAATCGGTTATGTGCCCTGTATATTTGGCAATCTATGATGCCTGTCAATTTAATCTGTTCAATAATTTCGGGCCACACAGCTTTGTGATGTTGCTCATATGCTTCAATTAAATCTGCATCGTTCTTAAGGTCGAGCACCAAGTAAAATGTTTTCATGCTAACTTGTTTTCAATTGATTTTTTGCAAATATATAGATTATTCCAAAGCTTAGAATGGGTACCACAAATGCAAATTCTATGCGACTGGCATCTGAGATGGCGCCCATGGCTAGCGGACAAATAGCGCCACCCACAATGGTCATCACCATTAAAGAAGAGGCATATTGCATGTCTGAACCAAGGCCTTTTATACCGTTAGAAAAGATGGTTGGAAACATAATCGACATAAAAAATTGTGTGGCCATTAAGGCATAAATTCCAGTGGTGCCTGCAACAAAAATAGCCAGCATCAGCAAGACAATATTGATGAGACTATATAGCGCTAGCAATTTATTTGCAGCGATATATTTCATCAACCAACTTCCTAAAAATCGTCCCGACATAAACAGAAACAATGCTATGGATAAATAGCTGGCGGCTGTTTTTTCGTTTAGGAGTTGGTCTTGCTTGCAATACCGTATAAAGAAGCTGCCTATACCTACTTGCGCGCCCACATAGAAGAACTGTGCCAGCAAAGCTTGCCTTAAGTTTTTGTTGCCAAGTAGGTGTTTTATGGTAGATTTATTTGTTTGTTGTTCTGTCTCCATTTGGGGCAATGGCAACATCATAAACAAAAGGGCTACCAAGAATACTATGCTGCCAATAATGAGGTAAGGTACCTGCACCATATTGGCTTCTGCTTGTAAAATTTCTTCCACACTTGAGGAATCTAATCCAGATAAACTTGCCGCATTTATTTCGTTGCCAGATAGGATATATTTTCCGCCAAGAAAGGCGGCTAAGCCAGCACCCAATCCATTAAAAGATTGTGCAAAATTTAAGCGCTGTGTAGCGGTTTCTGCTTTGCCCAAAATGCTCACATAGGGGTTGGCTGCAGTCTCTAAAAAGGTTAATCCACTGGCTATAATAAACAAGGCAGATAAGAAGAATACATAAGAACGTGTACTTGCCGCTGGGTAAAATAAAAAGGCTCCAAGGGCAAACAAGAGGAGTCCAAATACAATGGTTTTTTGATACCCCAAGCGCTTTATAAGGATGCCCGCAGGCAAGGCCATCACAAAGTAGGCAATGTAAAAACAGGCATCTACCAAGGCAGATTGCATATCGTTTAAGCTACAAGCTTTCTTTAAATGCGGAATAAGAATTGGGTTTAAGTTATGAGCCAATGCCCATAAAAAAAACAAGCTTACTATGGCCACAAATCCAATCTGAACCGATTTGTTTTTTAGCATATTCCTTCCTTCCTTCTAATGCGAATTTTGATGCAGCCTTCGATGGCTTGTTCTGCTACTAAAACAAGATAGCCACCGCCTCCGGCGCCGCTTAACTTATAGCCCAAAACCTGCGATTGAAAAGCCGCTATCTGGTTTAAAATGGCCGTATCTGCCATATTTGGAAATAAGCTATGTTGTGCTTTAAAAGAACGGGTAAGGGCTAGCCCAAATGCCTGCAAATCTTTCTTTAAAATGGCATCCCAACATTGTGTAGCTGCCAATGAAAGTTCTTGCGCATCTGCTGCATTTAAGTTTGTATTATCTAATACGTGAAAGTTTGGTTTACGCGCACCTAGTGGCAACAAGAATATATGATTTTCTAAAAAGTCTAATACCGAAGTATCATTCACTTGTTCAATCTCTGTAGGCCAATATCCTTGACTGTAATGCAGTCGGTTCAGACCGTTATAAACGATGCCAATAGCGTCTTGAGAGCCTGCTATTTCTTGGGTGCCTGGTGGATTCTCGAAGGCAAATAATATCTTGGCAGTGTGTTCTGTATTGGGTTCTGGGATGCGGTATTTCCATAATTCAATGGCTGCTTTGCGGGTGCTGCTTGCCATGCCACTGCGTTCATTAAAATCGGTATCTGGTTCTATGCAAATGGTAATAACCGCGCCTGCTGCAAGCTGCGAAACAAAGGGTTGATCTAGCCAACCTCCTGCCAAATCTAAACGATAGGGTATGGTATTTTGGCTTCGCAATGCAGTGGTAGAGCGGGCAGGTAAATTGCCATGTGGAATGCGCGGCAACACGGTATACTCAACATTGTGTTGTTTGCATAACTCTTGCTTTTCTGCACTATGTCCGTCTTCATTTACCACAAACACATCTGGCTTCAAGGCCATAAATTCTGGCAAAAAATCGAGGTAACCTCTGCCACCTCCTATCCATACTTGAGCTACATCTTTGAGTGCCTCTAAATGGTATTTTCTTTCTTGCTCATTGTTGATGGGCAGTCTTTTTTTGAGTTGGTATACGGTTTGATCCGAACCAATGCATACGGTTAAGTGCCCAAATGCAGCCGCACTTTTGAGGAAGGCTATATGTCCGCTATGCAATAAGTCGAAACACCCACTTACCATCACTTTTTTATTTGGTTTATCCGTCATAATTTCCGCAGAAAATTAGAATTGATTCATTTTCAATTGTACTGAAATATTTTGAACCATGCGCAAACTTTTATTTAAGCTCCTTTTGTTTTTCGTAATTTCTGTTGTTGCTCAAAATGCTAGGGCAATAAGCCTTGCTTTAAATGGCGGCGATACCTCACACAAAATGGATTGGTTTGGCGATGCCAAATTGGGTATTTTTATTCATTGGGGAATTTATGCGGTAGACGGCACCAGTGAATCGTGGGCCTTTCATAACAAGCAGGTTCCATACCCACAATACATGAGCCAAATAAAGGGGTTTAAGGCAGAAAATTATAAGCCAGAAGAGTGGGCCAATTTAATTGCAGAATCTGGCGCGCGTTATGCGGTTATTACCAGCAAGCACCACGATGGGGTGGCCTTGTGGAATACAAAAATGAACAATTTGAGCATAGCCAAACAAGCGCCCGCCAAGCGCGATGTGCTAAGTCCGTTTGTTGCGGCCATTCAAAAGCGTGGTATTAAAACGGGCATTTATTATTCATTAATAGATTGGTCGCATCCAGATTATCCGGGCTTTTTAAAGGATAGTTCTAGATACAACGCGCAAAAAGATACCTTGCGTTGGGGTCGGTTCAGACAGTTTTATCAAGGACAAATTGCAGAGCTGAGTAAGCTATACCAACCCGATTTATTTTGGTTTGATGGCGATTGGGAGCACAGTGCAGAGGAGTGGCAAGCGGCCAAAGTGCGGACGCAATTATTGGCCAGTAAGCCAAGTACCATTATTAACGGACGATTGCAGGGCTATGGAGATTATGCCACGCCCGAGCAAAATTTTCCTGTTTCTAGGCCCAATTTGCCCTATTGGGAGTTGTGCATGACAAGCAACGACAATTGGGGTTACCGACCAGCAGATACCAATTTTAAAACGCCCTATCAGGTCATCAGTATTTTTAGTGATTGCATTGGCATGGGAGGAAATTTGTTGTTGGATATTGGTCCCAAAGCAGATGGCAGCATACCCAAAGAACAAGTGCATTTGTTAAAGGAATTGGGCCGTTGGACAAGCAATCATTCCGAGGCAATTTTTGCTACAACAGCAGGGATGCCAGCGGGCCATTTTTACGGACCCTCCACCCTCTCCAAAGACTCTTCTACCCTGTATCTTTTTGTGAATGCAACAGCCGCAAAAAACGTTTCAATAAAAGGCTTAGACAATCAAATTGTAAGTGCAGAAATACTCGGTTCGAACCAAACGCTAGCGCCCCAAATTGTCGGAAAAATATCGTGGAGCCATGTTCCCGGTTTGGTCTATTTAGAAATACCAGATGCAGCCCAAGATACCTATGTAACAGTAATTAAAATTAAGCTCAAAGGCAAACTCAAACTCTACCGCGGCAAAGGTGGATTTGATTAGAGCATTAAAAATGTTTTTGCATCGTGTCCAGTTTTTTGTTTTAAAATGACCACGAAATAATTGTTTCATTTATGCTCAAAGGCGTGAGGCAAACTGCTAGTTTTAGCCCGCAGCTCCAGCGGAGCATCATCCATATAGCATTCTATGTAAGCGTTAATTTGGAACCAGCTCCATCGGAGCGTCATAATTAGCATTCTAGGTCAGCATTAACGGGCAAACAGCTCCATCGGAGCGCTACACATATATCCTTCAAATGAATTAATAAATCATAGCTCCGGAGGAGCGCAATAAATATAGTTTTCAGAGAAGTTAATGTATCCTAGCTTCAGCGGAGCGGCATACATATGCCATATGAATAGCCCAATTCTCCTTAAGTGCGGCATTTAACCTCCTCAAATAAATATTCAGTTTTGAATTCAACGTCATGTTGATTCAAAAAGTCAATGTATTCCTTTCTAAAAGAATTTGCTTTATGATGTTCCTCCTGGTTTATAATGTACTGTTTTACCGTTTCCACTTGTGAGTATCCAACTGTAAATGCCGCAAATCCTTGCTGCCATTCGAATTTGCCTTTTACCCATTTGTTTTCATTGATGTAACGTGAAGAGTTTGCCTTGATATCTCGAACCAAATCGGAAAGATTGCAATCTGGTTTGGTGCCAATTAGAATGTGAATGTGGTCTGGCATTCCGTTTATGGAAATTAAGGTTTGATTTTTATTGGAGGTGATACCTGTTATATATTTATATAGTTCGTCTTTCCAATCATATGAAATGATGTTGGCTCTTCCTTTAGGGGAGAATATTATGTGATAGAATAATTTGGTATAGGTGTTTGCCATAGGGTTGATATGTGTGTCGCTCCTCTGGAGCTAGAATTGGGGTAATTGGATGTGGTATATATGTGGCGCTCCTACGGAGCTGGAATTGTTGGTATTGGCGTGTTCTATCTATGTTTCGCTCCTACGGAGCTTTAATTTTTGTTGCTCGTACGGAGTTTTGGCTAGGGTTATCCGCCCCAGGTTTCGCGGTCTAGGCTTCGGTATTGGATGGCTTCGGCGAGGTGTTCAATTTTTATTTCGGAGGAGCCGGCTAGGTCTGAGATGGTGCGGGCAACTTTTAGGATGCGGTCGTAAGCTCTTGCCGAGAGTTGCAATTTATTCATGGCGGTCTTTAAGAGGTTTTGTCCTACTGGCGTTAATTGACAAAATTCCCTGGCCATGGTTGAGCTCATTTGTGCGTTGCTATAAACACCTTCTACTTGCGCATAGCGTGCACTCTGAATTTCCCTGGCAGCCACCACGCGGTTTCTAATCAACTCACTTTTCTCTGCCTTCCTATTGTCCGTGAGTTGATCAAAATTAACGGGCGTAACTTCTATATGGATATCTATTCTGTCTAATAATGGTCCGCTTATTTTGCTTAGGTATTTTTGCACGGCCGCACTGCCACAAACACATTCTTTTTCGGGGTGGTTAAAATAGCCGCAGGGACAAGGATTCATGCTTGCCACTAGCATAAAACTGGCAGGATATTCTATGGAGAATTTTGCCCTTGCAATGCTCACTTTTCTTTCTTCCAAAGGTTGCCGCATTACCTCCAAAACTGTCCGCTGAAACTCGGGTAACTCATCCAAAAATAAGACCCCATTATGTGCCAAGGATATTTCGCCTGGAAAGGGATTGTTACCCCCGCCCACCAAGGCCACATTGCTTATGGTATGGTGTGGCGACCTAAACGGACGCAGGTGCAAGAGGCTTGCATTGGTTCCTAACTTTCCTGCCACAGAATGTATTTTGGTGGTCTCTAAGGCCTCTTGCAAAGTAAGTGGCGGCAATATGCTAGGCAAGCGTTTTGCCAACATGGTTTTACCTGCCCCGGGCGGACCAATTAATATGGCATTATGTCCGCCCGCTGCGGCTATCTCCAATGCCCGTTTGATGTTTTCTTGTCCGCGTACATCTGCAAAATCTTCCTTTATTTTAAGCTGACTATCCTCAAACTCCTTGCGCGTATCCATTTCAAAAACCTGAAGTTGGTTTTCAACCCCATTAAAGAAATCAATCACCTCCCCAATATTTCTTGCTCCATATACTTTAAGATTGTTAACAATGGCCGCCTCGCGCGCATTTTCTAAAGGCAAAATAAATCCCTCAAAATTCTCTTTGCGCGCCTGTATGGCTATAGGCAAAGCACCTTTAATGGGCTTAAGCGTACCATCCAAAGCAAGCTCACCCATAATAATATACTTATGCAAATCTGTCGACACCAATTGCTCTGTGGCCGCCATATAACCCAAAGCCAGAGGCAAATCATAGGCACTCCCTTCCTTACGAATATCTGCTGGCGCCATATTCACCACAATTTTTTGTCGCGGCAAACTATAGTTATTATACTTCAGCGCACTCTCTATGCGCTGCAAACTTTCCTTCACCGCATTGTCTGGCAAACCCACCAGAAAATAACCAATCCCAGAACCTTGTCCGGCATTAACCTCCATGGTTATGGTAACTGCATTAACCCCATAAACCGCACTCCCAAAAGTTCTAATTAACATAGCATTTTGTTTTAGTGGCCATCGCCTATTTTACAGCACGCAAATACGCATAAGCCAAGGACAAATTGTAATTGCTTACGCCAAAAACAGGCAAGTTTATCCAGTATATCAGATAAAATTAGCAAAAGAGTTTGGTTCGAACCGAAACTAAATGAAAACAATCTTTTTGAAGCTATTTATAAAAAGAATATCAGAAATTTTAGCAAAAGGGTTTGGTTCGAACCGAAACTATATGATAACAATCATTTTGAAGCTATTTAGAAAAAGTCTAAATTGCCCGCCAGAATGAATTTATCTCAGATTAAATTGGGGCAGCAGGCCCTTGTTACCAAGGTACACGGCGATGTATTGGCCTTAAAATTATTTGAGATGGGCGTATTGCCTGGCGAGCAGGTTGAGTTGGAAAATATTGCCCCCTTTGGCGATCCAATAGCCATTCGTGTGGGAGAGTCTAAATTATGTTTGCGCTTGGAAGATGCGGCAAGCATAGAAATTGAGTTAAGGTAATGGAAAGGGTAATAACGGTAGCACTTGTAGGCAATCCAAATTGCGGCAAAACATCTTTGTTTAATGCCCTTACCGGTCTGAACCAAAAGGTAAGCAATTTTCCAGGCACTACGGTGGATAAGAAGATTGGCGAAACCATGCTTACCGATAAGGTGAAGCTGCAGATAATAGATTTACCGGGCACTTACAGCTTGTATCCCAAATCTGCGGACGAGTTGGTTACCTATGAAATTTTGCGCAATAAATCGGAAACCAATTTCCCCGATTTGGTCATTTTTATTGCAGATGCTTCTAACCTCAAACGCAATTTGCTATTGTATACTCAGGTGTGCGATTTGGGAGTGCCTGCAATACTGGCGCTTAACATGATGGATGTGGCAGAAAGGCGTGGTATTGCTTATCGCTTGGATGATTTGGAAAAGGCTTTAGATGTAAAGGTTGTTCCTATTAATGCACGTGCAAGAACAGGTATTGATGAACTTAAGCAAGTACTTATTCATCACTTGCCTGTGAGCCATGTTACCTATTATGGCATTGATCATTTAAACCAAGATATGCTCAATGATTTGAGCAAGGTAACTGACAAGCGCAACCATTACGCAGCATTGCAATATGCAATAAATGCTAAGGATTTTATTACAGAGAAATCGGCACGCATTAAGGAAGTGTTTGATAAGTATCAATTTGACATTAGGCAATTTTTAGAGGAGGAGGTTTTTGGCAGATACCACCTAATAGATGAGGCAGTAAAGGCTTCTCGCATTAAGCCTAAGGATAATTTAAAGAAATCTGTAACCAAGAAAGTAGATGCTATTTTAACGCATCGTTTCTATGGCATTGGTATTTTTTTATTGTTGATGTTTTTGATATTTCAAGCGGTGTTTAGTTGGAGTACATATCCCATGGATTTGGTGGAGATGGGTTTTGCTTACCTTACAGAATATGTTAAAAATGCCTTGCCCGCAGGGGTGTTAAATGATTTGTTGGTTCAGGGCATATTGGCTGGATTAAGTGGCGTAATTGTGTTTTTGCCACAAATTATTGTGTTGTTTTTCTTTATAGCCATACTCGAAGATATTGGGTATATGGCACGTGTAGGCTTTATTATGGATAAGGTGATGCGGCCCTTTGGCATGAATGGGAAATCTATAGTGCCGCTCATTGGTGGCATGGCTTGCGCGGTGCCCAGCATTATGGCAAGTAGAAGCATAGAGAACAGACGCGAGCGCTTAATTACCATCTTGGTGATACCTTTAATGAGTTGCTCTGCACGCTTGCCTGTTTATACCTTATTGATTTCTATGTTTATTCCAGATACTGCGGTATGGGGACCTTTTAATATTCATGGTTTGGTGTTGATGTTTATGTACCTAGTAGGTTTTATTGCAGCCTTATTGAGTGCTTGGGTATTTAAGCATTTTATAAAGTCTACACAGCAAAATTATTTCTTGATGGAGCTGCCTGGATATAAAATGCCATTGGCTTCTAACTTGCTCATTACTTTGTATGAGAAGGCTGGTGCTTTTGTTTTTGGTGCGGGTAAAATCATTATAGCAGTGTCTGTCATACTTTGGGTATTGGCCTCTACAGGACCAAAGGCACAAATGGATGCGGTAACACATAAGTACGAAATGCAGATGGCCAACATGACAGAGGCAGAGAAAAATGAGGCCATAATTGGGGGCATTACCTTAAAGCAAAATGCAGATTTTTTAGAGGCCAGTTATGCCGGACAGTTTGGTAAATTTATTGAGCCAGCCATTAGGCCTCTGGGCTTTGATTGGAAGATTGGGATTGCCTTGCTTACTTCAATGGCAGCAAGGGAGGTATTTGTGGGTACCATGAGCACCATTTACAGTGTGAGTGGGGCAGACGACAATTTAGATTCTATCAGAGAAGCTATGCTGCGTGAGCAAAATCCGCATACCCATAAGCCTACTTACTCTTTAGCAACCGTATTTTCTTTGCTAATTTTTTATGCATTTGCCTTGCAATGCATGAGCACGGTTGCCATAGTTAAAAAAGAAACAGGTGCCACCAAATGGGCTGTATTTCAATTTGTATACCTCACCATTTTGGCTTATGGCAGTAGTTTGTTTATTTATCAGATTTTTGGATAGTTGCTGATATTAAGGGATTTATGTGAAATGCCTGCCAAAGACGCATGTGGCAGGTTTTTATATAATTGTCTGTTTATTAGTTTATTATCATTTTGTTGTTGTTTTTTTGACAGATAAACATATCTTTTCACGAAATTTGCAGATTCTAACAAAACAAAAGAAGGGGATTTAATACAATATGAGGCAGCTTAAAATAAGCAAACAGTTTACCAACCGCGAGAGCAAATCGTTGGATAAATATTTGAATGAGATTAGCAAGGTTCCAATGATTGATGCGCAAGAAGAGGTGGAATTGGCTAGGAGAATTAGAGAAGGGGATCAAGTTGCTTTAGAGCGTCTGGTAAATGCCAACCTTCGTTTTGTGGTTTCTGTTTCTAAGCAATACCAAAATCAAGGTTTAACTTTAGGAGATTTAATTAACGAAGGAAACTTAGGTTTAATTAAAGCTGCCAAGCGTTTTGATGAGACGCGTGGTTTCAAATTTATTTCTTATGCAGTATGGTGGATTCGTCAGTCGATTCTACAAGCTTTGGCAGATCAAAGTAGGATTGTTCGTTTGCCTTTAAACAAGGTTGGTTCAATCGGTAGAATTGGAAATACTTCTGCTCGCTTAGAACAAGAATTGGAGCGCGAACCAACTGTTGAAGAAATTGCAGAGGCAATGGATATTCCATTGCAAGAGGTTGAGAATGCTTTGCGTTCTACTGGTCGTCACTTAAGTATTGATGCACCTTTAACAGATGGCGAAGACAATACTTTGTTGGGTATTTTAGATACCAACGATGAGCCTCGTCCGGATGTGCAATTGATTAACGAATCTTTACAAAAAGAAATCAACCGTGTTATCTCAACTTTAAGTGAGAAAGAGCGCGATGTACTAAAATATTATTACGGCTTAGATGGAGGTCCGGCTCATACCTTAGAAGATATTTCTGAGAAAATTGGCTTAACCCGCGAGCGTGTTCGTCAGATTAAAGAAAAAGCCCTACGCAGGTTGCGTAAATCGAGCAAGAGCAAGATTTTGAAGGCGTATTTGGGATAGTTTGGCTATTAGCTTTTTTATAGATTTTAAGAATGGTTCAGGACTTTGTTCTGGACCATTTTTTTTGTTACTTGACCTTGAAAATCTATAGTTTTAGTATAGATTTTCAAGGTTAATGATACTTAAACATTGAAAAATTATAGTTTTGGTATAGATTTTCAAGGTAAATGATATATTTTTGCTGAATGGAAATTATACGGGATGAAATTTCTTTGTTGCATGCTAAGCTAAATATGTCGCCCGCGGTGGTGATTTTAGGTCCGCGACAAGTAGGTAAAACAACGTTAGCTATTCAGGCTGCCAAAAGTCTCACTAAAGACTACCTATACTTAGATATGGAGAGTGGGCAAGATGTTGCCAAATTGGGGGATGATCCAGAATCATTTTTTGAGTTCTATAAGGATAAACTAGTAATTATAGACGAAATACAAGCATTCCCTATTTTGTTTTCAAGACTGAGAAGCATCATTGATAGAGATAGGCGAAATGGAAGGTTTTTGCTATTGGGATCTGCATCTCCCAATTTAGTGCATGGTGTTTCAGAAAGTTTAGCAGGCAGAATAAGCTATTTAGATTTACATCCTTTAAAGTTGAATGAGATAGCCCCAAATTATAGTATGTTGTTTCATTGGTATAGAGGAGGTTTCCCGATGGCATTTTTAGCCGAAAGTGATGCAATTTTTTTAGATTGGATGGGGAGTTATATCCGCACATACATTCAAACCGATTTGAGTACACTTTTTGGAATCAACCTTAATCCAAGTATAACCAATAAACTTTGGTACATGTTGGCTCATTTACATGGAGCAATGGCAAACATTCAAGATTTATCGCGGTCGGTAGGAGTTACAGCACCTGTGATAAACCGTTATATTGATTTTTTGGAAGGGGCATTTTTGGTTTATAAACTTCAGCCTTGGTTTAATAATGCGGGCAAAAGATTGGTTAAAGCACCTAAGATTTATATCAAAGATTCTGGCATTCTACACAGTTTATTGGCTATAAAAAACCTAGAAAGTTTACAAGTAAATCCAATTGTAGGCGCCTCCTGGGAAGGATATGTAATTGAACAAATGATGTATCATGCAGATCCAAGTTTTCAATTCTATTTTTATCGCACACATACAGGTACAGAAATAGATTTGCTTATAGTGAAAGGAGGAAAACCCATTGCAGCCATAGAAATTAAGTATAGCAATGTGCCTAGTCCAAGCAAAGGTTTTTACATTGGTATTAGCGATTTAGGGACCACGCAGAACTTTATCATCACGCCTTCGTCTGATACATTTCCACACAAAAATGCCCTAGTTTGTAGCCTTAGCACTTTTGTTAAAACGTATTTGCCTGGGTTATAGTTTCAGACTGATATTACATTAATTTACAATAAGCACTTTTTGGGTTTGAGAGTAGATGCTGTTCTTTAAGGTAACATAATAAATTCCTGGCGAGGCTTGCAAAAATAGGTTGACAGATTGTTCTGTAATTTGTTGGGTATGGATTATTCTACCTTGCATGTCTTTTATTTCGAGTGATAAAAATAAATTTGGTAAAGTATGTTGTATGTTTATGAAACCACTACTTGGGTTTGGGTAAATGCTAAATGATTGAGATGGCCCAATAGTAGGTTGCACATAGCTGGCAGGACCTCTAGATTTTAAAGGCACACCATTGCTATCTAAAACTATCCTAAACATTCTGCTTACTTGGTTAGTCCCGCTTGAATCTAGCTCCCACCTATTGCCATAAATTAAGTATTTGCTTCCTCTTTTGCACAAGCTAAAAGGAGTGTTTACCACAATATCTCCTAAATCATAAGCTTTAAAATTGTTTTGAAAAGGGTTATTACCTAACGAATTTAAATAGACCATTTGACTATCACCATATATACTAGCAGTTAAAATATTTAAATTTTTATCTTTAACAGTTGGATATTGAATTACACTACTTTGAGAATAAGAAGTTGAATCTACCATATTAAAATTAGTATCTATTTTTAATAGATAAGTATCAAAAGAAGACCAGCCAGTTGTGCCAACCATGAACGTGTCGTTTAGGTCGTTTAAAGATACCATCCAAACATCTTGAAAAATTAGTGGTGATTTTGTTTTATAAACTCTTTTGCCTAACACCCTCAAATCATCTGGACTATGCAAATAAATAGCTGGGTACTCTTTGGTCCGGTCGAGGCTAGGTTCATAAACCCTACTTGCTCCATAAATAATTATGTTTCCTCTCCAATAATGTAAGCGCGCAGTATTACCCATGATACCCGAAAATGGATATTTTACCAGAATATTTAATTGCTTATCAGTTTTAACAATATAATACTTCCGTAACTGGTCCGATTGAATATTTTCAGCTACCTTGAAATAGAAATTTGAATCAACCTCAATGCCACTATAAACCGAAAAATTTTCAATGTCCCAAATCCTCTGAATAGTATCAAATTGTAAGGAGGTGAAATTAAATGTTAGTAAAATTGGTTTATTCACTAATAAACTATCCTTCCAATATTGGGGAGATAAAAAGTAATCAACTGTATTGTTGTTTTTATCTGTGGTGGTTTTTTCAATTTTAAATGAATAAACATTGTATAAATCTGGACTAATAAATTTTATAGAATTATTATTGGTAAAAGGTTTTATTAATCCAAATTCATCAAATTCTTGTATGCCAAAAAAGCTGGTATCCAATTCACCCCCTTTAATAATTTGCCTAAATTCATGAAAATCTCCATATTCATCGTTGGTAGACCAGTATACCCAAGGCCCTGTTTGCAACCATTCTATTTCTGGGTAAAACATTTGGGCATTCAATTTAAAACTGAAGGTCAAGATAAAAATACAAACAAATAAAAATATTTTATTTAGCATGAATTAATAGCTTTTTGTTTTTTACAGTACCGTCATTAACCTTGCAATCATATAGAAAGTATAAGAAATTGCGATTAAAATCGAAAAAACTTATAAGATATTTCGGTTCAGACCGAAAAATCCTAGCTTTATATTTTAATTATTTAGCGGGCTACATTTATTTTTTTCTTTTTGGCTTTTCTTCATGGTAATTTTGTATAGCTATGAGATGAAATGTTTCATTTATTTATTATGTAGGGTGTTTGGGTAAAATTATTTTTTTCGGTCTGAACCAAAATGATTAGAATTGAATAAACAAATAGGTAGCTATGGCATTAAGTAGATTTTGGAGTTGGATGATCGCAATTAGTGCGATGTATATATTTTATTTGTTAGCAATAGACCGCATGTATTCACTGAACGGTTTGGTAAATGGCAAACAAAATGATCCAGTTTTGGTGGCAGAATATCCATTATCTAACTTTGAAAGCGATACTGCTTTTGTGCGTTTGTTGCAGGAGAGCAAGCTTGTTGGCTTTACTCATAGTGATGCCAAAAGCTATAAATTATTAGACAATGGAACGGTTGAGGTTAGTGCTGGCAAACAAGCTGCTGATGGCATTTTTCCTACATGTAAAAATACCATCATGGATATATGGTTGCCTTTAATTGGTTACCTTACTTTCTTTTGTGGTTTGCTTAATTTGTTAAATGATTCTAATGCCATTGGCAAGCTG
Organism: Bacteroidia bacterium; assembly: GCA_044370475.1. GTDB lineage: Bacteria > Bacteroidota > Bacteroidia > UKL13-3 > UKL13-3 > B1. The sequence goes on along the minus strand of JBILVK010000022.1, from coordinate 3,036 downwards.
GCCGGACTCATGGCTCCTTTTTTTGTGAGGGTCTTCCCAGAATTGCCCAAAGGTCATCCCGCTTATGGTTTTATGACCATGAATTTTGCTGCTAATTTTTTGGGTTTAGACAATGCGGCCACGCCGTTTGGTTTAAAAGCAATGGAGAGTATGCAGGAAGTTAATTCAGATAAAGACCGCGCTTCCAATAGCCAGATTATGTTTCTGTGTTTGCATGCTGCTGGCTTAACACTTATTCCAACTTCTATCATTGGTTACCGCGCGGCCCAACATGCCAGCAATCCTGCCGATATTATGTTGCCTACCATCATCACTTCTTTTGTGGGTACTTTGGCGGCTCTCATTTTTGTTAGTATTAAGCAACGCATCAATTTGGTAAACCTGGTGGTGATAGGTTTTGTAACAGTGGTTTCTGCAATTATTGCTTTGCTTTTGGTGTATATCAATAGGTTGGATGGATTGGAGAAATTTCATTTTACTGGTAACTTGAGCAATGGTGTTTTGTTGTTTATTATTATGTTGGTGGTGTTGTATTGCATCATTCATGAAAAGGCTTTTACGAGCAATGGCACCAATATATTCGACTCTTTTGTTCATGGTGCCAAAGATGGTTTTACTACTGGTGTAAGGGTATTGCCCTACATGATTGCCATGTTGGTGGCTTTAAGTATTTTTAGAAATTCTACCCTCATGAATATTGTAATGGATGGGATAGGGTCTGTGATGGGAATATTTGGGGTTGACCAACAAATAATCAATGCTATTCCAGTGGCCATTATGCGGCCGTTTAGCGCAGGTGGTTCTAGGGGATTTATGTTGGATGCCATGAAGACATATGGTCCAGATAGCTTAGCCGGACAATTATCTTGTTTGTTTCAAGGGGCTGCAGAAACCACTTTCTATGTGGTGGCATTGTATTTTGGATCGGTGAATGTAAAAGACGCGCGCTACACTTTAGGCATTATGCTTTTGGTAGATTTGGTCTGCGTCATTGCTGGTATTTTTGTGGTTCAGTTGTACTTTTAACATTTTGTTTTATTAAAGTGTAATGCAAGAAGCGGATTGCAAATCCGCACCAGCATACAAAACCGCACCAGCCTTTTTGTGCGCTTTGCATACCAAAGGTTGCTAGTTCGGATTTGCAATCCGAACTGCCTACCTTCTTTATTGTAACAAAGTTGTTAGTTAAACATCTGGAGTGAGGGAGATTTCTTTGCCGGGTTTTAGGAAGTAGCGGGCGCCAAAAACGAGGCTCAGGTTTTTGGGTTCATGTCCGGCAGGAAGGCCAAAAATGACAGGGTAATCGAACTCTTTAACGGCATCTGCAATAATCTCATAGGCCGTTTTGCCAAAGGGTACTGCATTGTCTTTCATATCGCTCATATCGCCAACTACCAGCGCACTTAAGTTGTCTAGTTTACCCGCTCGTTTTAGTCCAAGCATCATGCGATCTATATGATACAGGTATTCATCTAGGTCCTCCAGAAACAATATTTTATTGGCATAAGAAGGCTCACTTCTAGAGCCCATAATGGAGTATAAAACAGATAAATTTCCACCCACTAAAATGCCATGTGTTTTATCTTCGCGTTGGTTCAGACCGTGCCTTGCAAATTTTACTTCTTGGGGCTTTTCAAATAAAGTTTTCTTTAGAAAATCGAGGCTTTCTTGATGCAATTTATCTGGCTGCCAATTTATGGGCATAGGTCCGTGAAGGCTAGTATAACCAAGCTTTTGGTGCAAATGCATGTGCAAAACCGTGATATCGCTGTAGCCAATTATCCACTTTGGATTTTCGAGAAAGGCATCAAAATCGAGGCCATCTACCATGCGTACCGTACCATAGCCACCACGGGCACAAAATATGGCCTTTACCTTAGGATCGTTTAACAGTTTTTGGAAGCATTCTGTTCTGGTCTGATCCGACCCTGCATACTGGTTTTCTGCCTGGTATAAATCGTCGCTTTCCAGCACTTTTAGTCCCCACGATTCCAATACAGAAATTGCGGGTTTCATTTCTTCCTTACTTACCTTTCTTGCCGTTGCTGCAATTGCAACTAAGTCGCCTTTTTTAAGAGATTCCATAATTGTTTCAGTTTGAAAAGGTAATCCGAAATTCGCTTAAAGCAAAAAGTGCGGATTAGAAATGACATTTTTATTCGCGAAACTTAATTAAATTGTGCTTTAAAAAATTGTATAAACCTCAAACAAAAACAAGAATGCGCTCCTTGATAAAAAAACTATTGCTGATACTGGCTATTTCTATGCTCCAATTGGCGCATATTGCGGCCCAACCTGGCACTTATCATCTAACACCCATGGAGCCCATGAATGGTATAACTGGAGGCAAAGGCTTAATGAGTAAAAAGGTGAATGTACCTCCTAAATTCTATAGTGTTTTTGATACTACCCGAACGCTTAATTTGCCCGAAGGATATGAAGCTTTTCTATTTCATATGGGTGGACTTACTAAGCCACGAGTTTTAGAGCTTGATGAGAATGGCGTTTTACATGTAATTGATTTTACAAACAATGGGGCTATTTATGCTTTGCCAGATACCAACTCAGACCATGTGGCAGATCAAATGAAGGTGGTGCTGAGTGGAGTTAATGCCCATTGTTTTAAGTTTTATAAAGAGCATATTTATGTGGCAGAGCAAACGCGTATTTTAAAGTGTAGCGACTTAGATAAGGATGGAGTTTATGAAACCAAGGAGGTGCTAATTAACAACCTTGGAGCTCCTGCGCCAACAGGCGGACATTCGAGCAGAACAATAGTTATTGATGATAAGAAACAAAAGATTTATGTATCCATTGGTTCGCAATGCAATGTGTGCAGAGAAGATTATAGAGCGGTGATTGAAGAATATAATTTAGATGGAAGTGGCAAGCGTATCATTGCCACAGGGGCAAGAAATTCGGTGGGCTTAGCTATTCATCCTGTTTCGAATAAATTATGGGCAAATAACAATGGCAGCGATAGACAAGGAAATGATGTACCGCCCGAATGGATAGATTGGGTGCGCGATAGCGGAT
>JBILVK010000224.1:0-3039 GCA_044370475.1 Bacteroidia bacterium | reverse complement strand
CTGTAAAAAGAGTTTTATTTCCGATGCTGAATAAACCTTTGCTGGCGCCAAATTTAAATGCAAATAATTTAATTCAATCCTTTTCTGATGAAGGTGATTTTGAATGGGTGTATTATACAGATACCGCTTTAGCATTCAAGCAAATTTGTGTTCAAAAAGAATTGGATATTATTGTTCCATGCTTTCAAAGTTTAGGGGCAAAGTTTCCTATTCCATGGATTGGATATGTATATGATTTTCAACATAAGTATTTGCCAGATTGGTTTTCAAAAAAGGATATAAAAATGCGTAATATGCAATTTGAATCCACTTTAACCGATGCCACTTATGTTATCGTGAATGCTAAAAGCGTTAAAAAGGATATTGCAGAATTTTATAAAAATACGAAGTCGAAAATTCTGGCTTTGCCTTTTACTCCTCTTTTCGATTTAAGAGTTTATGAGATGGGTGATTTGGTTCAGAAATTTAATTTGTCTGATGATTATTTTTTGGTTTCAAACCAGTTTTGGAAGCATAAAAATCATTCAACACTTTTTGAAGCCATGGCCATATTTGTTCAATTACACCCCCAAATAAAGCTTGTTTGTACAGGCGAAATGAAAGATTATAGAAATCCTGAATACATAGATTTACTTAGCTCTCAAATTGAAAGACTAGGGATAAAAGATAATTTGATTTTAACAGGATATATTTCTAAATTGGATCAGAAGAAACTTATGTACAATGCCAAAGCCATTCTTCAACCTACCCTTTTTGAAGGTGGTCCGGGAGGTGGAGCTGTTTATGAAGCGCTAGGTATGGGAATTCCCGTGGTTCTTTCTGATATTTCTGTCAACAAAGAAATTGAAAACCCCTTACTCTTGTTTTTTGAGTCTTTAAATGCTGTTGACCTTGCAAATAAAATGATTGAGGTGCTAAGTCTTTCTAGAATGTCGACTAATGAACTATATGAGTACAGGGTTCATTCGGAGAAAGTGTTGGGTGCAAAAATGAGAGAAGCAATAACTGATTGTAAGAGTTTATATGTTGCTTAAAGAGCCTAAAATATCAATTATTATTGCCACCTATCAGGCTGGAGAATTCTTGCAAGAGTGTTTAAATAGTATTAAAAAACAAAGTTATCACAATCTTGAAGTTATTATAGTTGATGGTGCTTCAACAGATTCAACTTTATCAATTATTGAAGCCAATTTAGCTACTATTACAACCTATACTTCTGAGCCTGATGCGGGAATTTATGACGCTATGAATAAAGGTGTTTTAATGGCAACTGGTGATTATTTTTTGTTCTTAGGTTCAGATGATACTTTATTAGTTGATTTGGCTCAAATTTCGCCTTTATTGCGTGATAGCAGTACCATTTATTATGGGGATGTTTCATTTAAACAAAGTGGAAAGCGCTACGATGGAGAATTTGGTGCTTTTAAATTAGCCATAAAAAATATTTGTCACCAAGCAATTTGCTATCCCGCGGGAGTTTTTAAAAAATTTAATTTTGAATTGGAGTACAAATTATTAGCAGATCATGCGCTCAATATTAAATTATTTGGAAGTGAGGAATTTTCTTATTGTTATGTTCCCCATATAATCGCTAGATACAACCAGACGGGTGCTAGTGGCTCCATGTTTGACCAAACCTATATTTCGGCAAGAATGAAATTGATTTATGAGAACTTCAATTTATTCGTTTATCTTTATGCAAAACTAAGAATGCTTCTTGCTAAGTATTTTTTGAGAAAAAGTCAATATCAAATCAAATAGCGTTCAATTATTTTGAGTGAACCAATTAAAATAACCAATAAATTTGAGATAACTGCCATGTATTTGGTTGGCTTTTCAATGGTACTGAATCTGTATATTCTAAGTAGTTTTATCATACCAACTTTTGTAGTGATTTTGGGGAGCTTAGGGATTTCATTTTTCTACTTTGTGAAAAGATTTAACAAGTCAGATTTTGTAAATCAACTTATTAATTGGAATCTTTCCTTTTATATCCTTTTTTCATTGTTGTTTTATTTTGTTGCTATTTTATTAAAAGTTGCTGAACCGAATTTTAACGATTTAATACGCGTTACTGGAATCTGCTTATATTTTAATTGGGTGTTTTTTGTTTGTAATACACCAGAGAAAATAAAATCCTTTTACCTTCGTTTTGGTGCGGGTTTGTATTTAATTTTATTGGCTCAAGCCATTGTTGAATATTATTTTCCAGTTGAATTTGGGGTCTTAATTTCTGGTGCCATAACCAAAAGTTCCATTAAAGTTTCCACCACCTTGTCTGATTCAAATAACTTTGCCGATTTTATTATTATTCTTTCTATAATTTTATTGAACCTATACCAGTATAAAAGCTCCAAACAATACCGTATTGCTTATCTGATTTTATTGATTTTAAGTTTTGTGCTAGTTAATATTTCAGGATCTCGACAGGGATTAATATTATGGGCAATATTTTTCTTTGGTTTTGTTTGGGATTTTGTGAAGGAATTTAGTATTCGAAAATTATTAAAATTAGGTGGTGTAATTGTTTTGCTTATTAGCTCTGTAATTCCTCAGCTTATCTCTTATTTCGAAGAAAATCCGGGTTCGGCGGTGGCTCGATTATTTCTTGGTGGAGCTAATTCTGGAGAGAGTACAAATTCTCGATGGTCAACAATTGAAGCAGGATTTGAATTTATTAAGAGTAATTATTTTTTGTTTGGTTCGGGTTCCATAAATTTTGATAAAGCTTGGTTCGATTTTACAAGTAATGATACCCCTTTACCTCATAATAGTTTTGTTTTTCTATATTGTCAATATGGTGTGTTTACAATAATATTGGTTTTTTTATTGTATAAAAGTATTCAACGAGCTTTAGCGGCTGGTCAACTATTAATAGTATGGGGTTTCCTAATTCCTTTCTTTTTTCAACCTAATTTTCCTTATTATGGTATTTCAATATTTGTACTTTCCTATATTGATGCACGGTACCTAAGGACTATTAATGCGGAGAATGGATTTGTTTTAAATTCTTAAATTGACTTTTGGTATTTCATGAAA